>JAIOAS010000002.1 GCA_019873725.1 Chloroflexota bacterium
ACTTGTGCTTTGAACTGCGCGGTGAATGTCCGTCGTCGTGTCATTTCTGCCCTCCGTTGTTTGACATGATAGTTCATTTTCTAACCTGTCCAACTTTGGGGGCGCACTACAGGTTCTAGTCCTTCGATACCTGCCGCACGGATAAATTCCAAGTCATGCAGTGCATCGCGAATAACACCAGGGGCGACAGTGATGGCAAAAGCGTGACGATATTCGGTCAGTGCGGGGGCAAGCAAGTCGATACGTTGGGCTAGATCAATCCAATGTGGGTTACAAACAGTTTGGGCGACTAAGGCGGTAGCGAGAACGTATTGAGGAGCATACCATTCTCGATTCTTTGCTAACAACCTGCGACTTCTTAAAATAGCATCGGCAATATACTCATTTGCTTTCATAGTATTGTGATACAGATAAGAAATTCCCAAAACCAACAAAATGTGATAATCGACTTCTCCTACATTTTCTGATAGAGCTTCTTCACAGCGTTGTTGCGCTTCAGCAAGATTACCCGTTGCCAGGTGAACTCTGGCCAGCCCCAGGAGATTATATTCCTGACCGACTCTGTAGCCAATTTCTCGGCTTATTTTCAATGCCTCTGTATAGCACGCCTTAGTCTCTACATAATTTGCCAGAGCGAAATAAGTATCGCCCAGACTTCCGAGGGCATTCCCTTCGCCTACCCGGTACGCGGTGACTCGACTCCACGTGAGTGCCTTCTGATAGAAGGTCAGGGCTTTCTCTGTATCTCCCAGGGCGTGATAGATACCCCCTAAGCTCCGATAACGTATCCCTTCTTCGCGGCGTTCACCGATCTCGTGCGCGATCTTTAGAGCCATCTCATACAGGGTAAGCGCCGTCTCGAATTGTCCTAACGCGCGATATACATTGCCCAGAGTTCCTAAACCATAACCTTCTAACTGCCGGTTGCCGATTTCCTGGCTGATCTCAATGGCTCTTTTATGAACTTCAATGGCTTGCGCAAACTGTCCTAGCGATCCGTAAATGCGCCCCAGACGTCCCAGTTGCCTGCATTCTTCTTCTCGATCTCCTATTTCACGGGCTATCGTCAACGCACTCTGGTAGAAGGCCAGGCTCTTGTCTTTTTGTCCCAAGACTCGATATGCACTTCCCAGGTTCCCCTGTAGCCGTGCCTCTCTGGCTCGATTGCCGAGACGGCGTGCCAACGCCAATCCCTGCTCATAATAGGTGATTGCAGCCTGAAGTTCCCCCATCGCTCTGAGTGCATCAGCAATCCCTGTTAAGTTGTTGAGTTGCAAGGCCATAGGTGCAACCTTTCCTACCAGGGTCTTATGCATTCCGACTAACAGTGCATAATACCCCCACAGAAATAAATGAGTAGCCTCTACGCTGTCCAAGACTCGACACGCCGCATCATAATCACCGGCTTTCACCAAGTGTTCAAACTCTGCCAATTGTGGCGCTAAATCCTCAAGCGCTTTCCACTCCTTCTCCGGCTTACGAATGCTGGCATAATACTCCGCTGCCCGCAATTCCAAGATGCGTCGGATATAGGTGGATGGTTGGGGTACTTCACGTGTCATCGTATGACTCGATTTTGGAACGTGAAAATGGATCGCTATCACGTTACTGCCTGGTTGATTTTGTACTACTCTAATCCAAGTATAGGTACCTTTTGCAGACAGTCAAAATACCGTTGGCTCCCCACCCCTGCTGCGCTGCCAGATTTTCTATACGAAATCCCGAAATTCACCGGCTTAACCCCCTTGATTTCGCATGCCCGCCATGTATAATAAAAATATAGCGGTAGAAAAACTACCGTGAAAAGGTCCGGGGCTTCGGCTCCAAACCGCAGGAACCTCCAAGCCTGCGGCGTCCGGGTCAAGTAATGTGGCCTGGAAATGAAAGGGGAGGACTTGGAACTTCGGTTCCAGGTCCTCCCCTTTTTTGTTTGCGTCAAAGAGGGGTTAGGAAAATGCGTCATATCGTCAGAATCACAGGGATCAGCGTCGGGCTGTGCTTGCTGCTGGGCTGCAATATCTTTTCGCTCTTGCCGTTGCCCATCGAGCCGCTGCCGGTGCGTCCGGTCGTCGTCGCCACGGCAACACCCACAGCGGGACAACTGCGCGTCACAAGGGCATACACCGCCACGCACATCGCGCCCCCCACGGCAAGCAACGCCGTGACGCTGACACAACCCTTGGGTCTGACCCTATCTGCTCAGCCCACTGGCGTATTCATCGTCGTCGTGGCCGAGGTGCAGAACACGGGCACGGTGCGCCTTGACCTGGCCCAGGCTGAATTCACCCTGGACGACAATGCCGGGCACAGCTACTCCCGCGCGCAAGCCACCGAACTCGCCCTGAGCGTCGTCGAAGGGCCGCTGAGCGTAGCCGGAGGGCCAGCTTTGACGGACACTGCTCCGCTCTCCGATCAAACCTTGCCGCCCAACGCACAAGTCGCGGGCTACCTGGTCTTTGACGTCAGCCCGGCCTACACCGCGCCCCTGCGCCTGACTGCGCGGATACCCGGCAGCCAAACCATCACATCCAATACTTTCACCGTGGAGGACTAAATGCATACCAACGTACTCTGTGTCGCCCCCCAAGAAGCCCAGGCCGCAGCCCTGAGCGACGCCGTAACCGCCGTACCGGAGGTGCTGGTCGTCGGTATCTGCGACCCGCAAAAGACGTGGCAAATGCTAAAGTTCGTTGATGCCAACCTGATCGTTACCCTGGAAGGGGCAGAGATTCCCGACGTTGAAAAACTCAGTATTCCAGTATTGCCTGTCCCGGAAAAGGAGGCCGCCGAGGTCCTGACCGCGTACCTGCAAGCGCAAGCGGCAAAGCAGCCGCCAGCGAAACAGGCTGCGCCCGCCACTGCTGCTCCCGTGGCAACCCCACGGTTGCCCTTCGCGCCACTTCGCCGCCAACTGCGCCTCGGCTTCTACGGCACACGCGGTGGCGTCGGCACAACGACCGCCGTGGTCACCGCGGCCAAACTCCTGGCTACGCAGGGCAAGCGCGTAGCACTCTTCGACGCAGCACAGCGCGGTGATCCCTATCTATTATTGGACCTTACTCCGTCCGACCAACCGGCCACGACCGGCAATATCACCGTATACCCCGATCTGGCCCTGGATGACGCGCGCGTCAGTTACGACGCGATCATCGTAGACGGCGGGCGCGAACGGCGGGCTTTCCCCGCGCGCTGGATCGCGATGGACAAACCGTTGTCTGAAGCGGCTGTCGCCAAACTGTTGGGTATTGACCTTGCGTTGCTCACTCAGGAGCAAGCCCAATGCTAATTCTCGTGGTGGGTGCAAAGGGCGGCATTGGCACAACCACGCTGGCGCAACACCTGTGCCGGCAGGCCAACGCCGTCCCCCTGGATGCCGCCGACGGCACATTGGCCCTGCAAATGGCTGCGCCAGGCGCGCCAGTGCTTGATCTAGGCTTCACCGCGCAGTGGACAGCGAGTCGCCGGGGACGCGCTGTCGAGCAAGCGGTCGAGACGCGGCAACCGTTGCTGTGGAGCGCCGCCTGCACCGTGTGGCGCGCGCCGGTGATGGCCTTCGTGTGGGACGCGGCAGCATTGGGACACGTCATTGCCGACGGCGGCACAACCCCGCCGCCCGCCCTGGTAGACCTCGCCAGCCTAATCCTCATCGTCAGCGCCGATAACCCGGTCGCCCAATGGCACGAGCGCCGCCTCAAGCAGCAATGGCCGCAGGCCCACGCCGTGGTCGGTGATCTGAAGGCGGCAGCCCAGGCGATTGCGGAGGAAACGTTGGGCGTGAAGAAGAAGCTTTCAGCTATCAGCTTTCAGCGTTCAGCCAGCAGTCCAAAAGCTGACCGCTGACGGCTGAAAGCTAACGGCAAATCATTCATCAAGGAGACAAACGAAATGCGTATTCTGAAATCCATTCAATTCTGGGTCGGCCTGCTGCTCGTCGGGGGTGCGTTCGTGGGCGTGCTGCTGTTTGCGCAACTCACCACCCCGCCCACCTACGAAGTCGCCATCGCGGTGCAGGACATTCCGGCGTACACATCACTGCAAGACGCCTATACCAACGGTTATATTGCGTTGGACAAGCAATCGTTCAGCCCGTCGCTCTTGCAAGTCGTGCTGACGCCCGAAACCTTGCAAGCGATGCTGGCCGATGGGGTCTTCGTCGAGACGGTCCGCGCGGGCGATGTGCTCAACCGAGGGCGCATTGCCACCGGTGAGAACGCACAGAAAGTGCGCCGGCTGGCGCTGGCCCTCACCGATCCGCAATTGGTCATCAAGTCCATCCCAGTGGACGCCGAAACCACACCGTACATCGCGGTCGGCGACCTGGTGGACTTATACACCACGTTAGGCACCGTGCGCGCCACCGAGTTGGCGACCAGCACCGTGCCGCCTTTGCCCGCCGGGGTCACGCCACCCCCGCCCACACCGGAGCCGCTGCCCGACTACGAGGCGTTGACTCAGCCCGTGACGGTCACGCTGCAACTGCCGGTGACCAAGCGGGTGGTGGCCGGGGCCATCGTGGTGCGCGTCAACCACGAGCAGATCGCCAACCCGCAGTATGGGGCGGTGACCGCCGATGGGCAACCCCAACCCGCACCGTTTATCGCCGGGCCGGTGGTGGGCGTGGACGTCCTCGTCCCCGAAACCACCGCCGAGAGCCTGGATTGGGCGGTGTTCAACGGCAAGATGTCCCTCGCGGTACGCCCCGCCATCTGGCGCGCGACCGTCGAGGCCGGGCAAGCCTTGCCGGAGACTCCGGGCTTCGCGTGGGAAGACTTCAATGCGGTGTTTTGGGGTGGTAGACGGCAGACGGTAGACAGTAGACAGGGGGAGACGGAGACACGGTAATGGGATGACGGGGTGACAAGGTGAGTGGGTGACAGCGTGAGATTCACCCTTTGTCCCCTCTCCCCTTCCCCCCGCCCCGTCTACCGTCTACCGTCTACTGTCTACTCTCCGAAGGAGGAACTATGGAACGCATCAAGATTGTCATCGGCACAAAGGTATGGGACGACGTGCAGCGTCTGGAACGGGCGCTGTCCGAGATACCCGAAATGCAAATCGTCGCCGGGCCAACCACAGCTTCAGGGGTGTTTGCCGACGCCACCGAGATGGAGGCGGACATCGTACTTTTGTCGCCCACACTGCCAGGCTTTCGGCCAGAACTGGTGAGTGAACTGCTGCACTACGACGAGCGGCCCATTGCTTGCATTGGGCTGCTGCCCCCGCTGGAATCGCGCACTGACGAGTTACTGGCTCTGGGGATGAAAGGCCACGTCTCGTTGCCCCTCGACGACGCGCAGTTGCGGCGCTTGCTGGAACTGATCCCCAACGCCGTCACCCAGGCGCGCGCCGAACGGGCCAGCAGCAGCTACGTCGCCCTGGACACACCCACACTCTACACTCTGGCGGAGGCCGGGTGGCGACGCATGGTCATCGCCTTGTGGGGCACGGGCGGCGGCGTGGGCAAGACCAGCCTGGCGATCAACCTCGCGGCAGCCTTGGGCGTCATCGGCCAGCGCACTACCCTGTTGATGGACCTGGATATGACCCGCGGCGCAGTCGCGCCCCGCCTGGGCCTATCCCCGAAGGAAAACATCTACGGCCTGATCAATACTTTACTGCTGGACTATCTGCGCACTCGGAATGCCAGTTGCCCGCCGCAGACGCTCCAGACGAAAGTGCAACTGTGGAACACCAGGCTGGCCTCGAAGCTGCACTGCCTGAGCGGTATCGCCTCAATGGAGGTCGCGGGCCGGGCAGAGTTCCGCGACGATCCGCACCGCACGCAGGCACTGACCCGCGCCATCATCGACACCGCGCGCAAGCTCTATGACTTTGTGATCATCGACCTGGGGCCGGACATCAACAATGACGTGCATTTCGCCGCACTGGACGCCGCCGACCTGGTGCTGACCGTGGTGCGGCCCGATGTGGCCGATATGCACTCCACCGGTCAGACTGTGCCGCGCCTGAAGCAGACCTTTGGCGAGGGCATCGGCAAGTTCGAGTTGGTCATCAACCAGTGGAGCACCGAAACAGGTCTCAAGCTGAAGGACGTGATCAGCACCATTGGGATGAAGAAGTTCGCCCAAGTGCCCTACGATCCGCAGTTCACCTACAGCAACAACCACCAGATGCCCTTCGTGCTGGAAAAGCCCAATCCCACGTCGGACGCGATTGTGTCAATGGCGGTGCGCTTTTACCCGCCGTTAGCGAACACCTGGGTTAGCCGTGGCGGGCAGATCGAAGGCGAGGCGGCAGCGTTCAAGCCACCGGAGCGTCGCAAAGAGCCGGGGCTGTGGCAGCAGGTGCAGAGTGTGTTCGTGGGGAAATGAAACTGGTTGCTAGTTGCTGGTTGCTGGTTGCTGGTTGCTTGAAGCTCGATGCTCGATCCAGCAACGTGTAACCAGCAACAAGTAACGAGTATCCAGTATCGAGTATCCAGTATCCAGCATCGAGCAACCAGCAACAAACAACGAGGAGAGAGGAACAATGAAAGAAAGCATCTTTTTGGAACGCGAAGTAGATCACGCGCGGCGCATTGGACTGTCGGAACGTCGGACCGGGATGTTGCGCCGGACGTTGGCGTTGAAACGGGAAGGATATACCCCCAGGCGCATCCGTGTCCAGATGTGCAAGGCCAACGTCACCTGGCGTGTGGCGCTGCGGACGCAGGAGGAGTTGGAACAGGAATTAGGCGTGGCGTGGGAAGGTGGGGTTTACGTCCCTGACAGTCCCGCTGTGCCCGCCGAGCAAGCGCAAGCCGTGGCCGAGGCCGGACGTGAACAGGCGCGGGGTAGCAACAAGCACCTCCGCGCCCAGTACGGTCTGCACAATGGCAGCACCGCGCCATACGGCTACGTTTTTGGCCCGGACATCACCATCAAGACCGCCGACGGGCAATCTTTGACCGGACACAGCTTAGTCCCTGACCCAGATACAGCGGTTGTCGTAGCCGACATCTTCGCACAGTTCATCGGTGGGGCGTCGCCGTATACCATCGCCGCCGACCTGAACCGGCGCGGCATCGGCAGTCCCAACGGCGGACGCTGGGGCGAGGCCAACGTGCGCGACATCGTGCGCCGCGCGCCGCTGTACTCCGGGTACGTTGTCTACCACGACGCGGCCCACAAGCAGGCGCGCTGGACGGGGATGCTGTACCCCGGCCAACACGAGGCCCTGATCGATTGGGAAACCACCCTGGCAGTCCTGGCTGTCACCGGACGCACATTGGAATGGACGTTTGGCCCGACACGGGAAGAAGCCACGCTTGCGACACCGGAGGTAGCCTGATGGCAGCGCCCTCGACCTTTGCCCAACGGGTCGCCGCGCACGCCACTGCGGAGTACCCCGATCCCTACACGGGCTTGCTCGCTGCTGCCCGTGACCGCCTGGCCGGACAGTTTAGCCTGGAAGCCTTGCGCACGCCCACTGCCCACGTCGAACGCGAGGCCGAGACGCTGCTGCGTTCCCTGGTCGAAGAACACGCGAATGCCGCGCTGCAACACGGCCGGCCCTTTACCGAGCCGCTGGAGGAGCTGGTCGCGCGCTTGCAGTACGACATCTTTGGCTACGGCGTCATCACCCCGTATCTGAATATGCCCACCGTCGAGGAAATTATGATCAACGGCCCGGACGTGATCTGGGTGGACGACGCCGAACGGGGAATGTACCGCGCCAGCGTGCGATTCGAGAGTCCGCGTGAGGTGCAGAAACTCGTCGACCGCATCGCTGCGCGGCACGGACGGCGCTTCGACCGCTCCAACCCACGGGTCAACGCCAAGATGCCGGACGGCAGCCGCCTCAACGCCGTGATGGAACCGCTGGTGGACAATGTGCCCGTCGCGGTGACGATCCGCCGCCACCGCCTGGTCGCCCGCACGCTGGATGACCTGGTGCGATTAGGGACGCTCACTGCCGACATTGCGGGTTTCCTTAAGGAATGCGTGCTGGGCCGCCTCAACCTCATCGTCACTGGCGGCACGGGATCGGGCAAGACCAACACCCTCAACGCCCTGTGCGCCGTTCTCCCCCCGGAAGAACGGGTGGTCACCGTGGAAGATACCCCGGAACTCCAACTCGGTTTGGATAACTGGATTGCGATGGTCACCACGGAAGAAACTGAAGAAGGCCAACGTCCGATCACGCTGGACGACCTGGTGATCAACGCCTTGCGGATGCGCCCCGACCGCATCGTCACCGGTGAGGCGCGCGGGGCGGAGATTCGCTCCGTCCTGATGGCGGCTAACACCGGCCACGACGGGCAACTGCTGACCTTGCACTCCAATGGCGTCCACGAGATTGCCAACCGCGTGGTGCAGATGTGGCAACTGGCCGACTCAGCGATGGCCCCCGGCGTGATCACGCGTTATCTGGTCGATGCCTTCGACCTGGTGCTCTACATCGAGCGCGTCACGGTCAACGGCCAACGCCGCCGCATCGTGCGCGAGGTCGCTGAGTTGCTGCCGTCGCGCCAGATGGAAGGTGACATCCCAGCGATCAATGTACTGTGGCAGGATACCGGCAATGGCTTGCAGTGGACGGGTCTGTATCCGCAGACGCTGGAAGAGAGCATCTACCTGCGCACCGGGCAACAGGTCAGCCTGCACCGCTACTTCAAACGGGGGTGAGGACGATGCGTTTTCTATGGGGAACACAAGCTGAAGCCGAGGTCAGTATGGTGCTGGTCGTTGGGCTGGTTCTGGTCTGCCTCGTAGTATTTGTGGCGTGTGCCGCGATGGGCGCGCCGCTGGGAGCTGTGTAGTGAGTCAAGGGACAACCGCTGTCACACTCGTGCCCGCCCTGGTCGGCCTCTGGCTGGCTTGGTTGAGCTACGGCGATCGGCGGACACGCAACGTCCCGGCCTGGGCCACAGCCTTGCCCCTGGCAGTGTTGGGATTGCTGCGTGTTGTTGTAGTCCCACCGGATGGCGTGGTTGTACCTGGCGGCGCAGCGGTGGGGTTCGCCCTGCTGATGCTCTTGCTGTCCGACACGCCGTCCGCCATCTTCCCTGCCGGGGCCGCTGCGTTCTGCGCCGGACTCTCCGGGGAGCAGGCGCAAGTCCTGGTAGGCAGTTGGATCGCTGCGTTGGTGCTCGTTGACCTGAACATCTGGGGCGCAGGGGACGGCAAAGTGTTGGCCGTGTTGACGGCGCTGTATCCCGATGTGCGGGTACTGGTCGCAATGGGTATAGCTTTGCTCGCGGGCGGTGTGGTGACCTTGCTCCGGCACCGCCCACGCATTGGCGAACGCCGCACTTTCCCCGCCATCCCCTGGTTGGCAGTGGGAACAATGCTCTACCTGGTGTTGGTAGCGGTCAGCAATCAGCGTTCAGCTATCAGCTTCGGACTGCCAGCATCAAGCAACCAGCTTCCAGCATCCAATATTCAGCATTCACTCCCAAGTGCAAGGACTTCGGACTTTCGACTTTGGACTTGGGACTACTTTCAAGGAGGTTCACATTGAATACACCGACTTTCCTTTTCGCCGCCCTGGCCGCCGCCGGGGTGCTCCTGGCCTGGATCGGGGCGACAACACGCGCTTACGTGCGCCTCGTACCCATCGATCAACGGGGAATACTCGCGCAGTTGAACACCCGCTTGCAGGCCGCTGATATTCCATTGTCCGCACGCGAGTTCCTGCTCACGGGTCTCGGGATCGGCGCGGTCTTGGCCGGGGGCGCGCTGGTCATCCTGGGGCCGACGGTTTTGGCCGCGGTCGTCATTTGCCTCGGTCCCGTCATCTATTGGCAGGCGTGGGCAGGCAAGCAGGAACGCTTCAAGCGCGAGTACGTCAACGCCCTCAGCCAGGCCATCGAGACCTTGCTGCGGGCCTACAGCGCCAATCCCAACTTGACCGCCGCCTTGCAGGAGGCCACGCCCTATATGCGCGAACCGGTGCGTGGCGACTTCGTGCAGGTGGTCACATCCTTGCAGACCCGCGCGACGCTCAGCGACGCCCTCTACCAGGTGGCCGAACGGCGGCACAACCCGTACTTCGATATGCTGGCCGAGGCCCTCGTGGTGCGCGAGCAACAGGGCGGCAAACTCAAGACCGTCCTCGAAGGACTGCAAAGCCTGCTGCGTGGCGTGATCCAGATTCAGAACGAAGTCCGCGCCCGGCAAACACAGCCCAAACTGGAAGGCACGATTGTGGCCATTGCGCCGTTCGTTTTCCTCGCACTGCTCAAGCTGGCGTTGCGCGACTACGAGGGCGGCTTCTACGCCACGCTCGACGGGCAGATCGTGTTAGCCGTCGCCATTGTCTTCTCCGGGGTGGCTTATCTGCTCTCTCAGAAGATCGCCAAGGCCGGACTTGACCTGGAAGCTCAGGGAGGTGCGCGATGACGTACAGTCTGTGGTTCGCTTTCCTGGGTGGTCTGGGGACGTTCCTGGCGCTCAACGCCGGGCAACGCCGCGCCCCACGTACTTTGCGCGTGCGCCTGGGACTGGAACAGGTGCAAGCGCGGCGGCCCCTGGTAGATCGCTTGTTTGGCACGTGGGCGGAGAGCCTGTTACAGCGACGCGACGCCACCGACGTGGAAACGCGGCTCAAGCAAGCGGGGTTCTGGCAACGGGTCGGGGCGCTGTATCCCGATGTGCGCACCTTCTACGCCTACAAGGTCGCCAGCGCCACGCTGTTGGCCGTGCTGGGCTTGGGCGCAGGGCTGATCCTGGCGTCTCTGGGCGGTTTCAGTCCTGCGACGGGCCTGGCTGTCGCTGCGGCGACTGGTGCGCTGGGCTACTTCTTGCCGGATATGGACTTGAAGGGCAAGGTCTCGCGGCGCGACGACCAGATGCTCGCCGATATGGCTTCAGCGTTGGATCGCCTGGCGAACTTCCTGGCGGCGGGGTATCCCCTGGCGCAGGCGGTGCAGCAGTTGGCGGAGCGCCCCGGTGGGGTGTTCGTGGCCGAACTGCGGCCTGTCGCGGCGCACTACAACGTCAGCGGCGATCTGGCGGCGGGGGTGGAAGCCTTGTTGGAAAACAACGGCAACCTGCCGCCGCTGATCCCGTTCGTGACGCTGCTGCGCACGACGGCGCGGTTGGGCGGCGGCGTGAGTGAACAGTTACGCGATTTGGCCGCAGAGCTACGGACGGAGTTGACCCAGCGCATCACAGCGCGGGGCTACCGCAACACGGTCTTGATGATCGTCCCGGCCTTCTTCGCCATCCTCGCCACGCTGCTGGTCTTGGCCGCGCCCGGCGCGTTACGCGCCTTTGCCAGCCTGGGGACGGGCGGCTTTCTGTAATAGCCGTTACGCGCCTGGCCGTTTTCTGACAGGATTAACAGGATTTTCAGGATTGGCAAAGGCTTTATGAGGTCTTTTTTCATCCTGTTCATCCTGGCAATCCTGTCCAAAGAAAGGAGGTGATGCCTATTGAATGACGACAACTAACCCATAACGGTCCCGCACCTTACCGGGGGCGCAGTGCGTTCCACTGCGTCCCCACTTAACCGAAGCCATTCATAGTTCAGCCAAATCAGTTTCAGGCAGAAGGAGGAGAGATAAGCCTATGAACATCGTGCAACGCACTCAAGATACAGTCACCCTGACCTATCTGCGGGTCAGCCAGCGTCTCGCGGCGCATCCCATCGCGCGACGGCTCAGCGCCTTGCAGCAGGGACGGGTCAAGCAGGCTTTGGCCTGCGAAGAGGGACAAGGCTTGCTGGAGTACATCATCGGCATCGCCGGGGTCTTTGTCGTCGCCGCTGCGGTGTTGGCGCTGTACCGCGCCATCCGCGGCAAGTACGGCGAAGCGACCAACAGCGTCAATTCGCTGACCATCACCGCGCCCTAAGGCGTGCGCCGGGGAAGGCCCGTGCGCCGCCCTGGTGGACGCGCGGTCTTCCCCGGCCTGAAAGGAGTCACACAGATGAACCAAGTGACACAACATCAAAAAGAGCAAGGCCAGGCCCTCATCGAGATGCTGTTGGTCTTGCCGGTCTTTCTGTTCCTGACCGGGGCGATCATCGGCATCGGCTGGGCCTACTGGGTGCGCCTGAATCACGTCGCCTATGCCCAGGATGCGACCACGATGGCGGGCAAAGCCAACGCCGTGGATGCGGGCCAGGCGTGGGCCGCGCGTTTTATCCAAGGGTCCAACGTGGACTTCGGGGCGCAGACGACGGTTGCGCCGTTGACGCTGCAACGCGGCGTCCAGGCCACGGCCCGGTACCAGGCCCCGGCGCTACTGCTGTGGGACTTAGCCGCACCGGAAGTCACCGCCGGGGCGTTCACCCGCTGGGAGCAGTTCTACCCCGGCCCACCCGCGCCGGGCGCTTTTGAATGACGGTGACACATACATCACAAGGAAAGGATAAATACACAATGCGAAAGAAACGAATCTTGACCCTCGCTCTACTGGGCATTCTCATCATTTCCAACGTCGTGCGCGCCGTGGCTGCCCCGGCTGCACCGACTGCGCCATCGCGCCTCTTGACCTACCAGGGGCACCTACTGGACACAACAGGCTTGCCGGTGGCCGACGGTGCATACTCGATGGCCTTCAGCCTGTGGGACGCCGCGACAGACGGCGCACAGCTTTGGGGACCCGAAGCGCATACCGTGACCGTCACGGACGGCTACTTTGCGCTGCTCTTGGGCACGGAGATACCCCTCGACGCGGCACACTTCACCGACGACACCTACCTGGAGATCGCGGTGAGCGGCGAGACGCTCACCTCCCGCCAGCCGTTGGGCGCTGTAGCGTATGCGCTGGGTGCATCCCAGGCCGAGCACGCTGTCACTGCCGATGATGCGGCGCTGTTGGGCGGGGCCGCACCGGAGGTCTACCACGACTGGCGCAATCTCACCCACGTCCCAGACGGCTTTGCCGATGGCCTCGACAATGACACGCTCTACACCGACGACGATGCGCTGTCAGCCGTGCAAGCTGCCGGGTATCTCACCGCCACCGGCGTCATCGAGGTGTTGAGCACCACGCACACGCTGACCGTCACCGTGGCCCACGCCCTGACCGCGAATGACGCGGAGACCCTCAACGGGCAGGCCGGGGACTACTACCTGGACTGGCGCAACTTCAACCATATCCCGGACGATTTTGCTGACGGTGTGGACAACGACACGACCTACAGCGCCGGTTTTGGTCTAGCACTGGAAGACGCCACCTTCAGCGTCATCGGCGCACCGTGGTCAGGCTTGGTCGGCATCCCGGCGGGCTTTGCTGACGGCGTGGACAACGACACAGTTTACACCGATGAAGACGCACTATTGGCTGTGGAAGCCGCCGGATATGTCACCTCAAGCGAGGTCATCTCCGTGGTCAACCAGGCCGGCTATGTGACCGACGTGCAAGTGCTGGCCCTCATCACCAACACCACGTCACACACTTCGACGTATGCCTTTACTGCTGGAGATGCCGCGACCCTCAATGGACACGCCTGGGACTACTACCTGGACTGGCGCAACTTCACGCACGTGCCTGACGATTTCACTGATGGCGTAGACAACGACACGACCTATACTGCCGGTTCTGGGCTGCGCCTGGACGGAACGATGTTTAGCGTCACCGGCGCACCGTGGTCAGGACTGACGGGCGTGCCTACCGGGTTTGCCGACGGGGTGGACAATGACACGACCTACGCGGCAAGCACTGGAATCACCCTGAGCGGGACACAGTTCAGTGTCGCTGTACCATATCGCTTGCCGCAAAGCTGCACCAGCGGGCAGATCGCTGAATGGAACGGGACGACCTGGGTATGTGCTTCGGACAACGACAGCGGCGGCGACATCACCGCGGTCACCGCAGGGACAGGACTGACCGGCGGTGGCACAACGGGCAGCGTTGCTCTCGCCGCCGACACCGCTTATCTACAACGCCGCGTCAGCAGCACGTGCGCGGTGGGCAGCAGTATCCGCGCCATTAACGCCGACGGCACGGTGCTCTGCGAGGCCGACGACAATACCACCTACACTGCTGGGGATGGTCTGGCCCTGATCGGCACGCAGTTCAGCCTGTCCACACCCTATCAACTTCCCCAAACATGCGCCAACGGCCAAATGCCACAATGGAATGGCGCGGTGTGGGACTGCGGTAGTCCAGTTGTCCCTGGCTACGCTCGCACCCTGGTCGTCGCTGCGAGTGGCGGGGACTTCATCAGCGTCCAGGCCGCCGTGAACAGCATCACCGACGCCAGTGCGACGAACCCGTACCTTGTCTGGATCGCGCCCGGTGTGTATGCCGAGACGGTGACGCTCAAGCCCTATGTCCACTTGCAAGGCGCGGGGCGCGATGTCACCGTGCTGCAAGGCAACATCACCGACGACGATGGTAGTCCAACGGACAAAGCGACGCTGATCCTGGACAACAATACCAGCGTGCGTGACCTGTCGGTGAATAACAGCGGCAGCGAGGGGCAAACCCGCGTGGGGATCCTCGTGCCAATGGGAAAAAGCAATGTGCGCGTGGTCGATGTCAACGTGAGCAGTGGAGGCACAGCGCGCAGCAGTTTCGCGCTCTGGATCGCCGGACGCGCCACGCTGGAAAATGTCACCGCCACGGCCAGCGGGGGGACGGTCATCAACGCCGCCATGATGGTCAAGGCGCAGTCTGCGTATCCGCCGTTTCCCGCGGAAGCGACGCTCTACGATGGCGTGTACACGGCCAGCGGAACGAACGCGATGGGCATCAAGGTGGAGAACCTCGACAGCCGCATGGTCGTCAATGCTGCTTACATCTCCGCTACCGAGGCGCTATACAGTGATGGCTGGATCGAGGTCTACCACAGCCGCCTGGAAGCGCCCACCCACGTGGTGGTCAACACACAAGCCAGCCAACCGCAGCGCGCGCTGGTCAAGTACACCGAGTTTGTGGGCGCGGGGGGCATCTTCAACACCATCACCTGTGTAGCCGTGAGTCGCGGTGCGACCTTCGGGGCGACGACGTGTCCGTAAAGGAGGTCAATGATGCGACATACACTGTTACTCCTGCTCCTGCTGAGCTGCTTGCTCGCTGCCCCTGTAGCAGCGCAAGCCCCCGGTCTGCAGCGCGTCACGGCGGACACGGCCAACGCCGTCGCCGGTGGCACGCTGACCAACGGGAACTACACGCTGCACGGCACGCTGGGCCAGACCAGCGTCGCCACCTCGCGGGGCACGACCGCCACCCTGACCGGCGGTATCTGGTCCGGCATCAACGCCGCTGAGGTGTTGGTGCTCGAAAAGACCTACCGCGACGTCACCCCCGCACGTACCGAAGTCGGGGAGACACTGACCTTCATCGTCGCCGTGACCAACAACGGGGTGCGCCCGCAGGCTAACATCGTGGTCAGTGACACGCTACCGGTGGGCTTGACCTTGCTACCGCAGAGTGTTACGGCGGACAAGGGTACGGTCACGGCAAGTGACAACGCGCTCACGCTACACCTGGCGACGTTGAGCTACGAGGAAATTGCGGTGCTCACCTATCGCGCCACGGTGGATGTGGGGACGGAGGGGCAAACACTGGTCAACACGGCGGTCGCGCAGAGCGATACTTATGGGCCGGTTAGCGAGTCGGCCAGTGTATCCGTATATCGTCCGACCCGCATCTTCCTGCCGTTGGTGATGCGCGGCTATCCCCCTACGCCGCCCGTAGTGCAGGTTGCGGATGCGCCGGGAACGTGTCCGGGCTTGAGCATTGCGCTGGACATCTTCTACCGCGAGGACTTCGACGGGGAGAACGACAACGACTGCTTTGCCTTCACTGCCGTCGCCGGGCAGACCTATGTGCTGGAAACGGGCGACCTGGGAGCACAGGCCGATACCCTACTGACCTTGTATGCCGCGACGGACTGTGGGACACCCCTGGCGGAGAACGACGACATCAACTACCCCCACGACGTGGCCTCGCGCATTGTCTGGACGGCTCCGGCAAACGGTGTCTACAGCGTCCTGGTGCGCAGCTACGACTGGCGCGTCTATGGGTCGGGCACGGAGTACACGTTCCGGGTAACGCGCAGCAATGGAGTTACGCCGCAGAGCGCACCGCCGTCCACTGACAAGCCCGTGCCACCGCCTACACCGATGCCCGACACCGACGCCCGTGTTTCACGGCGCGTACCAGGTTTAGCCGCGCCCCTCGCCGAGAAGCCGACCCCGCCGCCTACGCCGGTCAAGCCGCCGGTTGCCCCGACGCCCACCGGTCTAGCGACGCCGGAGGCCACTCCGGTAGTGACACAGATCGTGTTGTTGCCGGAAACGGGTTACGCGGGACGACTCAGTGGAGCCGGTCTGGTGTTGGCTTTGCTGGGTGCTGGTGCGCTGTGGCGTGTGCGGAGGTCCGTAGCGTGATGCGCCGTTTCGCCGCGCTGCTCTTGCTGGGGTTGGTGGTGTGGGCCGTGCCGGTAGCGGCGCAGAAGCCCACGCCGCCACCCACGCCCGCGCCGGTCGTGGAACCGTCCGCTGCACCGACCAAAGCGCCGGAACCGCCGACGCCCACGCCGGAGCCGCTGCCCACCGCGACGCCGGAAGCCTTGCTACCGACAGCGACAGCCGTGTGGCCTACGGCGACGGCTACGACGGTGGAAACGACAGCGACACTGGATGTGCCCACGGCGACTGCCACTTTGCCTCGTCCTACCGCGACGCACGCGGTGACGCCTACAGTGGTAGTCACGGCGACGCTAGATGTCGCGCCAAGCACTGCATCCACGGCCACACCCGGCCAATGGCCGACGTTGCCGGGCTGGGTGTGGCCGGTGGTCGCCGGTATTGGTGTGCTCATTCTGTGGCTTATCGTGCGCTTCGTGGGCTACACGCGGCAAGACCTGGCGATGAAGCGGCGGATGATCGCCGAGGATACGGCGGCGCGCGTCGCCGCCCACCGTCGTGATGTGGCGGCGCAGTTGCAGGAGACCGATGCCTGGCGGCACTTGCTCGGTCAGATCGCTACCGATGCGTTGGGCCAACCGGTGCGCATCGTCGGGGACACCTTGCCGTACATCAACGCCGACGACCTGGCCTTTACCGCGCTGGATGATCAGGGCGTGAGCTACTGCTTCACCGTGACCCCGCACAAGTTACCAGGCCAGGTCTACCGGCTGGACAACCCGGAAACCCAGGCTGAAGTCTCCGCTGTGTGGCACTATCTGGCAGCGCAGCGGCTACAGGGTGCGCTCCCCGCCGTCCCGCGCCAGGCGACGTGGATCCTGGTCGTGCAACGGCCCAGTTCCCCGCTACTGCGCCGCCGCACTAACCGGCGCTGGTGGCTAGGTGTAGCGTTGGGCGTCCTCTTGCTGATCGCGGCGAGTACCCTGGTCGGGGCGCGGTTGGTGCGAGCACACCTGGCGACGCCGACGCCTGCCGTAGCTGCCGTCACCCTGGTCAACGAAACGGGTGAGACGGTGAGTTTGTGGACACTGGAAAACGAACCAGTGTGCGTGGTCTGCCCTGAGGCGGCACTGTCGCCACAAGAGAGTCGTGTCTTGGACGTCACCCCTGGCCCCGTGCTCTGGGAAGTCGTCCGCGCGCCCTTCGGCGACTTCTACACCGCTTACCGCCTTGCCCTGGTCGAGACCTACGTCGCACCAGGGACCACCGCGCGGGATACGGTAATCACCCTATCCAAAATGCCATTCACCAATGGGAGGTGAAACGATGCAAATTCGTAACTCGCAACTCGCAACTCAGCCCGAACAAGGCCAGGCCCTCATCGAAATGCTCATCGCCTTGCCGCTGCTGCTCCTGATCCTGGCCGCGGTCATCGGCTTCGGGCGGGTGCTCTTTGTCGCCCTCGCCGTTGACCAGGCCGCCTTCACCGGTGGACGCTACGCCGCCGAGAGCCTGAATCCCTACCAGGCCGCGTACCAGGCCTACCGCGCCACGGCAATGAACCTGACCGCTAACGGGATCGACGCTGCGCCGATGGCCTGGCAACTCGACGCCGCCGGCTGGCAGCGTGGCGGGACGGTGACCAACTACGCCGGCGTCGCCGTGCCCGTCAATGACATCCCGCTGGCCCCGCTGCTCTTCGGCAGCGACCGCGTGACGCTCTGGCAGGGTGCGACGTTCCGCATCGAAAGGTGGAAGTCGAAATGGCAGTGAGGACAGGGAGTAGGAAGTATGGAGTAGGGAGTAAGGGACGCTGGCGCGGCCCTGATGAACAGGGGCAAGTGCTGGTTTGGGTACTGGTGTTGCTCCCATTGCTCCTGCTGATGGCGGCGCTGCTCATCGAGGGTGGCCTGATGTACCGCACGTACCGGCTGGCGCAGATGGCCGCCGATGCAGCGGCGCACGCCGCCGCCCAGGAACTGGACGTGGCCTTGTACATGCGTACCGGGCGCGTGGCGTTGACGCCCAATGCGGCGACCGTGGCGCGGACCATCGCCGCGACCAACACCCGCGGACTGGTGGCCTGCGGCGTCCCGCACGTATGGGCCAACCGTGTGGAACTCGTCTGTCAAGCGGACTTACACCCTGTCGTGCTCATCGGCGGTCCCACGGTTCACGTCAGTGTGCGTGGCCGCGCCCGACCCGCCTGGGGTGCAACGGTGGAATACGAGTGACGGAGATTGAGAGAGTGGGAGATTGAGAGAATGGGTGAATGGAGAATCAGCGAATGAGCGAATCAGCGTGCATCGCCTTTCTTCTTTCCCCCTTACTCCTTACTCCTTACTCCCTACTCCTATTCACCATTCTTAACTCGCAACTCATAACTCGCAACTCGCAAGGAGAACAATGAAACGACAACGACAACGACAACAACACAAACTCAAACGTCCCAGCTACATCTTACTGGCCGTCGGGATCATCTTCGGCGGTATTGTGTTGGCCGGTGGGGGGCGGCTGTATCGCTGGCTCACCGCGCCACGCATTGATTTGCAGGCAACGCCGATTCCCACGGCGACTGCCTTGCCAGCACCCACGGCGACGCCGCGACCGGCCGGGTGGCAGGAACAACGAGACGCGCGCAGTGGGACGGTGTATCTCACCCCGCCAGCCGCCGAGGAACAGGCGTTGCGGACAGCGTTCGCCGTGCTGTTACAACGTACCCGCGTGGAAGCTGCCGATGAAGCGACGCTGCTGGCCTATGACTACGACGCCAGCATTGCCCAGGCGCGAGACTACGTGGCGGTGGACTTTGCCTGGCCCTTGCTGGACACGCCCTTCGTCTTCGTCCACACGGCGTTGGGGCCGGAGAATCCCATTCGCTGTGCTGATACGACGCATTGTTCTGTCACCCAGGCTGTGCTTGGCATCCAGGCCGTGCTCATCTTTGATGCGGCGATGTGCCAATCATCGGGCAGTGCGCCGTGTCTGGCGCAGCTTGGCGATGACCAGATCGACGCGCGCGACAACCTGGTGACGGCGACGTTTGTCCAGGATGCGGACGGCGGCTGGCGACTCACGGGCTGGGAGGCGCTGGCCTTGCCCACGCCGCCGGACACGTGGTAGAGGAGATGAGTATGCACACGAATGACAAACGCAAAACCGTTTTACGCATCGGCCTTCTGCTGCTGGTCACTGGACTGGCACTGTTGGCGCTGGCGGTGTTCGTCACCCCGGCAGGCGCGTGCTGTACGCCGCCGGAGAACAGTTGTTGCGGTGCTCCTACCAGTGGCTGCTTCAAGTGTGCCAGCGGTGGTTCTGGCGGTGGAGGAGGCGGTGGAAGTGCAACGCCG
The DNA here is from genome assembly GCA_019873725.1 of Chloroflexota bacterium. Classification (GTDB taxonomy): domain Bacteria; phylum Chloroflexota; class Anaerolineae; order B4-G1; family SLSP01; genus DSWT01. The sequence goes on from JAIOAS010000002.1 coordinate 19,621, forward strand.
GTTCCCCCTGCACCAACGCCTGGCGAGGGTGGTGGCGGCGGCGGTACACCTGCGCCACCGCCTCCTACCGCGACACCGCCGGCGGGCTTGCCCGGTGGTGGTTTCTACCGGATGAGCTGCGACGCGCTGATTCCCGGCTGTCCCCACGACTGGACGGTGGTCTTGTGGTGGTGTATGCCGAGCGGCCAGTGCTACGTGGTGCAAGCGCGCTGTGCTGCCGCCGGGGAATGTGACCTGGCGACGCCCACGCCACGTCCCTCGCCAGAGCCAGGCGAGGGCAGTGAATGGCCGTGCGAAGATGTGCCCGATGTGTACCCTGGTGGCATTGACCAGACCTGCGATGACTGGCAGTGGAACATCGATGTGCAAGTCCAGATTCCGCCCGCGCAAGTGCTGCGCAATCCCTGGCCGCGTTCGCTGGTGGGCTTGCCAACCAAAATCTGGTACACCGGCGCGCCCAACCGTGTCGAAGCCTTTTCCACGGGCAAGGCGTTCCCCTGCAACGTGGACTACGGGGCAGCTTACAGCAGTACCGGCGATGTGCCGGCGTGTCCTTCACCGGTGGGTCAACCCACGGAAGGGACGCGGGTGAATCTGCAACTCGGCGCGGCCTGGCAACGCTGGACACAAGGGGCAGCAGGGGTGTACGGCTTCACCCCGCCGTATGCATCGCTGATCTCCGTGGGCGACCGCGCCTGGAATGGCGGCGGCAGTACCATACCGGGCAACTACCTGGAACACACCTTTCAGACTTCATCGTATGGCCTCACCGCCAACGGCCCGCGCTGGAACCCGGACTGCCAGGACCGCAACTGTACCTGTGACGAACGGGTGCTGGCCTGGGATATGCCGGCGTATCAGGGCGGGGTGCAGACCTGGTGGTATCCGCAGTGGACGTGGAAGTACGACGAACTGCAATGCACACGCCGCGAGTGGGGCGACTGTTTCTACCGCGCCGAGCCGCCGTTGGGCATCTCCGCGCGCGGGTGCAGTTCCGGGGAACACACAGGGGAAGCCGACTGGTATCAGTTGGAACAATGCGTGGAATGGCGCTGGCGCAACATCACGGGGCCGCTGTTTGGCTGTTCTGGCGAGCAGCAAGGCGCGTGGTGCGTCTACGACTTGCGCAATCTTGGCTTTCAGCCAATGGTCACCTGGGCCGCCGCGCAGACTGCCGGGGCCGATGCCAATGGGACGCAATGTGGCAGCTTCACGCCGGGTCTGGCGATTCCCGTCATCGAGGTGCAGGCGGTGTTAGAGCCGTGAGCTAGTTGCTGGTTGCTGGAAGCTCGAAGCTGGAAACTGGAAGCTGGAAAAGCCAGTGACCAGCAACCAGCAACCAGTAACCAGTAACCAGTAACCAGCTTCCAGCATCAAGTATCCAGCTTCAAGTATCAAGAATCTCACAAGGAGGAACGTTTATGAACAACATATCTTTATCAGGAACGGTGGTTCGGCGGCGGGTGTCGCCGGATCAGACGACGGTGTATCGGGTGCTGATCCCCCGTCAGCCGGGGATGTTACCGAATCCCGACGGCAAGAACTTCGACGCCATCGATGTGTGTTTCCCGCAAGCCGTGGGCAATGCGCCATCGTGGCGGCAGGGTGACCAGGTGGAAGTGGCCGGGTTCTTGCAGCAGCGCGACACGCGGGAGAACCTGGTACACTTGCTACGGCGCGCCGAGGGCCTGGGCGATGCGGAGCGCAATGAACTCGCGGCGAACGCGCAGGGCTTTGTGCAACAGGCCAAGGTCGAGGTCGTGGCGACGCAGTGGCGGTTTTTGGGGAGGAGGGAGGAAGAGAGGAAGTAACTCGACTTCAAGCAGCTTCGCACGTGCGGCTCTGTGGCTCTAGCCCTGGGCCTGATTTCAGATGTACCGGACGAAGCCCCTTCGCGTGCGTCACGCCACAAAAAAGTCGCCCCGGCTCAGGGATATACATCCCAGGAGACGGGGCTATTCTATCTTCGTCCGGCCTGTGGAGACCACAGGCGCGGCCAGGAGTCAGCCGCGCTTTCTCTCTGGGCGTTCGACTGACGCCGAACACCCTACCTCGGCCGCCAAGCCCGAAAGCCGGGCGGCATTTCTGGCAGAGCCGCAGAGAGGAATGAGCCGCCACACACACCCGCAACCCGGTGTCGTCGTTGTTGTCGTTGTTCCTGTTCCTGTGGTCGCGGCACGCGCAGCGGAGAGTTCGGCTGCCCCTACCCGCAACGGCGAAGTTGCAGGCAAGGGCACTATACGCCAGAGACAACAGATGTCAAATGCCCAAAAAACCGTTTTGTAGCGGCCCAAGGGGGGTACCCCCCCTTGGAACCCCCCAAGACCAAAGAACCAAAGGCCAAAGATTCAAAGGGCAAAGGTGTGAGAGAAAGGAGCCGCCACACACACCCGCAACCCGGCGTCGACGTTGAGGTCGAAGTTCCCGAACCTGAGGTCGCGGCACGCGCAGCGGAGATACTCCTGGCTGTTCCAATATGCCCCGCCCCGCGCAACACGGTAATCATTCGAGCGCATATCCTCGCGCCCGTCGTCGGGCCGGTAAGGGTAGGTGAACTGCGGCCCCTTCCATTTCGGCCCCCAGCGCGTGCTCGTCCACTCCCACACATTGCCCGCCATGTCCGCGCACCCGTAGGGGCTGTCCCCCTGCGGCGAATACCGTCCCACTGGCGTGGTGCCTTTCACATTGTTGCCAAAATTGCACAATCGCTCTGTCGGCGGATCATCGCCCCACGGCCAGGTCCGTCCATCCGTCCCCCGCGCCGCTTTCTCCCATTCCGCCTCCGTCGGCAGGCGAACAATGCAAGAAGCGCGCGGCAGCTCTTCTGTCACCAGAATACCCCCGCGCCACACCTTGATCTTGCATCCGGCGTCTTGTATCTTTTCTGTCAGCCATTTGCAGTAGGCCACCGCCTCTTTCCAGTAAAGGCCTCTCACCGGGTGCTCGTCCTGGCCGAAGGGAAACTGCTTATTTTTCCAATAATACGGCGTCCTATCATGTCCCGTCTCCTGCACGAAAACCCCATACTGCGCGTTCGTCACCGGGTACTTGCCGATATAATACTCCGGCAGGTCAATAGTTCGCTGCGGCGTTTCCCACTCAAACTTGTACCAGTATGGTTCCTTAACCTGCCTGCGCAGCGCCGCCGCCTGTTGCGCCGTCGTGCCCATCCAGAACTTCCCCTTCGGGACAAAAACCAACTCCGGCTCCCAACCCAGGCGCGGCTCCACGCCCTGGCGTGGTTCCTCCCGCCGATCGGGCTGTACTTTCCCTGCCGTTTCCTTCGGCTCCTTTCCCCCGGACGGCTGCACCTCCGTCGGCGACGTCGGCTCCTCCCGTGGCCGGCGAAGCATATCGATAAACCCATCCACCTTGATAGCCGTACTGGCGCTTTTCTCACCGGCTTTTTCACCAAGGCGGAACATCAAATCGCCGAACAACAACATCCAGGGAAGATCGCGCCGCACCTGCGCCAGTGTGGGATTATCGGCCAATCTGTCGAGCAAAACTCCGGCAATTTCGCGGAAAACGGCGCTGCGGGAAGGATCGTCCCGCCATGCTGCAAGCTGGGTGCGGATCGAGGGCCAGAACTTCGGCAGTTCTATGTCGGCGGCTTGCACCCGTCCAGATTCGTTCACATGGAGCCAGAGTTGCCCATCTTCGCGCCGCATAAAGAGCGTTGGCACATAGGCATCGCTGCACCAGGCCGCATCCAGAGTGCGGCGCGCCGCATTCAGCGCGCGATCCACTACCCCGTCCAGCATCAGTTTTTTGTAGAAAATCGGCGTCATACGCCGCGCCGTGTCGATGTCCACAAAGTCCTGCATCGCCACCACTGCCGGGACACCAGCTTCGATCAGCCTCGGACCTAACCCGGCAAAAGCGTCCAAAGTTGCGCGCGTCGCGCTGTGACAGGCCGCCAGAAAGACCAGGCGCGGGCGCTTCTCCCCCTGCCGCTGAATAAGGGTGGCGAACTCCTTATCATCGACGCGCTTCACCTTACCATCATCGCCCTGCAAATAGAGCGCGGCCTGCCCGCTTTTCTGGCTGACACTTCCATGCCCCACAAAGTGCAGCACGTGATAGCCGTCACCTTCACCGAGCGCCTCATTCAGGCGATCCAGTGTGATAGGGGCGGGAAGAGGCGTCACCTCGACGAACCGCATACCCCCTTTTTTCTTCGGGGGCAGAAAGTCAACAAAAGCTTCCTGCACCAACGCGTGTTCCTTCGCCACATCGATCTGCATCAGCCCGAGTTTGTCCTGCAAATCATCAGGATTCGAAACAACGACCAGCACCCGAATGGGGTGAGCAGGGAGCAAGTCAGGCCGGGGAAGAGACAGAGGCAGGTGGCGTGAGAAAGGGGTCTTGTCGTCGGTTGCCAGCCAGACATCGCCGTCGCGCAGCAATTCCCAGGGCAGGCTATGGAGCTCGGCAGCGCCCGGCTCAATCCACAAACGAATCCGACGTTGCTCGTGACGGGCGCGCGCCGCCACCCACATATCGTGCAATCCAGGATCGGCAAAGAGCGCCGTAAAGAGGTCTTTTCCGTACTGCACCGGATCGCCACCGCTTCCCCAGAGGGGCAGGCCCTGCGTCGAGAAATCCCCGCTACACTCGCCGCCCTCCCCAAGTTTGACCGTCACATGATACACTCCCGTTCCCTTGGGAGCAATGCGAATTTCGAAATCCCAGAAAGCTTCCGGCGTCGTCTCCATACCCCTTACCTCCAAACACTCCACGCCCACGCCCAATCCACCGATCTGCCTATAAGTATACCCATCCTCCCACCCGCGCAACTCCTCTCCCCATATCTAGCGCCCCCTTCTTGCCTCCTTGCTTCTTCCCCGTTATACTAGGGGCATAACATTTGGCGTAACGAGGAACAGCGTGATGCGCACAGACTTGCTTTACTTCAACGGCATTGACGGCGATACCGGCAGCTACGACCTGCCCCCGATGTCCGCCGAGGAACTCGCCAAGGTAATCCTCGGTGAAGCGACTCCCCAAAATATCCTTGAATTACGCAGGCGGCATGAGCGGGAAACGGCCAAGCATCTAGGCCCGGAGGTGGATCCCAACAAGCTGGATGAAGCAGGCTGGGGCGTGATCTTCCCCAAATACCCGGAAGAGGAACGCCAGAAAAAGGTGGAGGCGATCCGCGAGGCACTTCAGCCGCTGCTCCAATTGCGCGAGCAACAGGCCGGTGAACGCTTCGCCGCGTGGTGTCAGGGCACGGGCAAAGACTTTCAGATCGGTGATGACAAGAACAAAAACAAATATCTGGCGCGGCAAGGTATGGGGCCTGGCCCCGCCGATCCGAATATAGTGCCTTACTATCTGTTGATCGTGGGTAGCCCGGCCGACATCCCCTACGAATTCCAATCGCAACTCGATGTCGATTATTTCGTTGGGCGCATCCACTTCGAGACGCCAGACGAATACGCAGCCTACGCCGCCAACGTCGTGGCAGCCGAGACAGGTCCAAAGAAGCAGGCGCGCAAAGCCGCATTCTTCAGTGTGGCCAATTCCCACGATCGCGCTACTCAACTTGGCGATACCAAACTCACCCAGCCACTAGCTGACAAGATGCGCACCGGCTATCCTGATTGGGCTGTGCAGTTGTATCCGCCAGACCAGGCGTACAAAGCGACGTTGGCCTCGCTGTTGGGCGGCGCAGAGACACCGGCCTTCCTCTTTACGTCCAGTCACGGGATGAAGTTCGCCAAAGGTAGCCCACGCCAGCTTTCGCACCAGGGTGCGCTGCTCTGCCAGGATTGGCCCGGCCCGGAGGAGTGGACAAAACCCCTCATCCCTCAAGACTTCTACTTTGCAGGTGACGACTTGACGTCAGCCGCCGACCTGCATGGACTGGTTGCCTTTTTCTTCGCCTGTTACGGCGGCGGCACACCGCTCTGTGACGGGTTCGCCCGGCAAGCCCACCCGGGCGGCACATCTACCACGCGCTTCGAGATAGCCCCCTATCCTTTCCTGGCGCAGTTGCCGGTAAAGATGCTAGGCCGGTCACACGGAGCACTCGCCGTAGTCGGTCATGTGGACCGCGCCTGGGGTTGCTCTTTTGAGTGGGGCGCAGCAGAAACGCAGACGACCGTCTTCGAGGGCGCAGTGGAGCGGCTGCTCAAAGGCTATCCCATCGGCTGGGCGATTCAATACTTTAACAATCGTTATGCCAGTCTCGCCGTTATGCTAAATGATGAGCTTAGAGAGATCGACTTCGGGAAGCGCTATGATCCGCCCAAGCTGGCAGAGCTGTGGATAGCCAACAACGACGCGCGTGGCTATGCGATCATCGGCGACCCAGCCGTAAGGCTGCCGGTGGACAAAGCCCCCTGAGCCTGCGGGCTGCACCCCCTCCCCAGCTTGCAGGGCTTCGTGCTTTTGACCCTGTGATTCCAGCCCTGGGCCATCACCCTCACTCCCCAACTCCGCGATCACACCCGCACCGACATCGACTTCGACCCACGGTCCGCCAGCGGCGCCGTTAGCGCAGGTTATCTGTACCCTCAGCGGTTTCGACACACGAGCGGCAGATAGACGCGCAGCGGAGAGTAGCCGACAGCCTGTACCTCCAGTGTGCGTTGCGGCTGTAGAGGGTCGGTGCTGCTGATCCACAGCGTGGTTGTGACCGGCCCGACCTCCGCCGGACGGAAGTCCACCATGGCCGTGCAGAATGCGCCCGGCGCCAGCGTTGCCAGCGTGCAGTTGTCTTGCGCCAGGCGGAAGCGGGACGCCGCCGCGCCCTCAAAGAGCATGGTGCGCACTGTGAGGTCGAGGCCCCCGCTGTTGGTCAGTGTGAAGGGGGTGCGCGCGTACGACAAGCCGACAGCGGCTTGCCCGGCATCGAGCGGGCCGGAGGGGCTGAGGGTCAGCGCGGGCGGATCGGCTGCACTGAAACTCCAGCTCCTGGTGTTGTTGATCGTGTTCGTGTCGGTGGGCACCACGTCGCTTACTTCACCCCTGAAGGTATAGCTGCCTGGAGCAGTCGGCGCGAAGGTCGCGCTCAGGTCGTGCCGCTCGAATGGCGTGAGGTGGAGCGTGCTGCGGGCCAGCAGTGTCTCGCCGCCGGTGGGCGGCGTCACGTACAGACTGAGTGTCGCGGTCACCGGCGCGCCCGTGTTGTGCAGGCGCAGAACGACTGTGTTCGTCATGCCGCGGGCCAGCGTTACCGGAGCGCTCGTGGTTGGATCGCGCTGCGGTGGCTGCACGCGCAGCGCATCGGCCGGCAGTGCCAGGTCCACCGTCGGCATGGACGCGACTGTCACCTGCACTGAGGCGCTGACCATCACACCCGCGCTGTCCGCCGCCTCATAGGTCAGCGTATGCGTGCCCGTCGGCAGAAGCACGCCGCTCAAGTTCGGGCCGCTGCCCAGCGTGCCGGTGGCCGTGCGCCACGTCCCGGTCATCACGATCCCGTCTTCCGGGTCGTAGACGCTGGCCTGGAGCGTCCAGCGCGTCTCCGGCTCGCCGCACGCACCGTCTTCTGGCGACCAGATGGCGATCGTGGGTGGCAGGTTGGGTCTCGTCAGCTCGTCAACCTGCCCGGCTGCCAGGCGAAAGCCGTCGGATGCGGTCACACGCAGCGCCAGATTGTCGCTCACCGGCAGGGCGTTCACCGGCAGCACGACGTGGTCGCCCTCGACCGGCAGGCCGAGCGCCGACCACGTGACACCGCCGTCGGTGCTGTACTGTACCAGGTTCTGCAGCGGTTGGCCCGCGGGCATATCGCCGGTGGTTTGCCAGCGCAGGGTGAAGGTGACGGCGTCTCCTGAGCCAGGCAGCGTTGTCCCGGTCACAGGCTCCAGGATTTGTGTGGTCAACGGGCCTGAACCGCTAAAGACTGCTATCGCCGGGCCGGTGTAGGGGTCGTAGGCTAATTCTAACTGCGGCGGGTCGCTGTAAAGGTTGACGGTCGCCAAGAACGCATCGTAGTCGCGCCCGGCGTCACGGCCCGGAATGGCGTTGCTCAACAGGACAAAAGATGGAAATCCGGCATCATCGTAGCGCAGGTAGAGGTAACTGAAGTCGCTGTACGAGCAGAGTGGCAGGCCGCTTGACGTGCTCGCCTCAGCCGTCGTCGCTGCGCTCTGGGTCGGGCTCACAGACGACAGCATCGCAGTTGCCGGCGCCGGAAGTTCTACGATGCGGACCGTATCCGGGATCAGTTCAAAATCGAGGCACAGTTCCCGCGTGTATCCCTGCGTAGTTCCAAGTGTCTCGACCCGCCGCGTCTGTCCTGAGATGACCAGCGTGCGTTGGGCTGATGGTGCGCCAGCAATACCCGTCGCTGTCACTAACGGCGTCAGGGTGCCGAAATACGTCCTAAATGCGTTCACCGTGCTGATGCTGGGCCACCGGTTCAACAATCCCGCGCCCATGATGTCGTACCACATCGGATTGTCGGTCGCCCAGTAGACGTTGTTGCCCGGAAGGTGACACACGCGACCGGCATCGCACGCCGAGAAGAAGCCGTTGATGGTTGCACTGCTGGTGGACGGCATGTCCAGGAACACGGTTACGTCTTCCAGCGGCATTCCCAGGTCGGGATAGTTGGGCCAGTTGTACTGTTCGACTGTGTTGTACAGCCCGATGCCGTGCCCCATCTCGTGGAAAACGGCCTCCGGCTTGTCCTCGTCCACGAAGATCACTCCGCGGCGCAGCGCCATGCTCGCGCCGTCGGCTCCTCCTATTGAGCCATGCGGCATCACCGCCACGATAAAGTCGGTTACATCCTGCGGTTGCCCGTATTTGGCCGCATAGGCGTTCAGAAAGGCGCGCCGTCCCGCCAACTGTGTAGACAAGGAGTTCAGCAGCCCGGTGGTGGTCCAGTGCGTTGTCTTGTGCACCAGAGGCGGCAGCAGGCGCACGTTGACCCTGTTGGCGGGAATGGGAAACATGGCCGGGAGGGCGCTTTCCAGCACCGCGGCCACCGGCCCCGCTTTCGCCGCGCCGGACGGAAGCTGGATGGGGATCACGGCAATGCGCAGTTCGCGGGCGGGCGGCGCCTGGAAATAGAGCGTCCCCGGCAAGCCGCTCAGTTGCGTCAGGCTGCCTGTACCGCCATAGCCGGTCACCCCGCTTGTATCCAACCACACTTCCAGCGTGGCGGCGCTTTTATCGGTGGGCGGCAGGATGAAGTTGACGGTGCTGCGTCCCAGGTTGTTGCCGTTCCGGCCATAGTCTATGCTGTCGCGGTGCAGCGTCAGACTGCTGCCAGCGGTGGGTTCCACGGTCTGCCCGTCAAACACGGCATAGACATGCACATTGTTTACGGTGCGGTCGTTGGTGACCAGGTTCAGGCTCAGCAACGTCTCCTTGCCCTGGACTAACTCCCCGGCCCCCGAGGTCCCATATCTCCCCACACTCTGCAGTACACGGTAGAAGGGAGAGCCGAGGTAGTTGTTGAGCCAGAACGACGGGAAGACATCCGTATCAGTGCACCAGCGGCCCGTGACGTTAGCTGGCGCCACCTCGAAGATCGTGTCGTCCACGTAAGCGCCCCGGCGCAGAAAACCTCGCGGTCCGCTTTCCAGGACGGGGCCGTCCGTGTCGCCGTAGTAGTTGGCCCCGACCGGGATTTTGTTCTGGCAAAGCCAGGTACCTTCGGTCACCAGCGCCCGGCTGCCCAGGAAGCTGTTGGTCTCGAACGTGGGTGTGGGAGTCTCGCCGAAATAGCAGAACCCACTCAGCGCGACTGCATCCATGAACACGTTGCCCTGAAAGACAGCATCCGTGTTTTGGTTCACGGTTACCTGGCCGGCGAAATCATTCAGGATGAAGTGCGGGTGCCCGGTCGCAGCCATGAGGTTCACCGGGCCGCGAAACGAAGAGTCCTGGATGGTAACTCCTGCGCCAGAGGTGATATACATCTGGACTCCACCTGGAACCGTCAGACGGCGGGCTTCGAGCGTCCCTTCGATAGACGGGCAATCAGTGCTAGGGCAGGCTCCCTGAGCGTAGAAGGCTGAGCCGGTATACTCAACAGTGTTCAAGGTTACCCCTGAATCGACAGCCAACTGGGCGTCCAGGAGGCTCAAATTCGTTACGTCCTGGATGGTCACGTTGCCTTGCGGCCGGTTAATTTGAAGCGACAGGCCGTCTATATACTGTATTGCCAGCCCGACTGCTGTCACTACCTTCAGGTCCGAGCTGCTGCTGAGGCTTGAGCCGGCGCTCCCCACATCGAAGCGAAGGTTGGCGTGGGTCAGGTCGGAGAAGCTGTGCGGGGAGTACAGTGAGATCTGCGCCACCGAGATGACCGATTGGGAATCCAACGCCAGCGTTCCATAGGCTCTGATCGAGCAGGAGCCTTCAGGCAGCAGCAGCAACTGAGTCTGGGCGATGTTCAGGGTTTTCCCCTCCGGGATGTCAATCCCACCAGCGCAGACCACCATGCCTTCAAGGGTCTCGTCGAAGAGCAACGCGCCTGACGCCTGGTCGCCAGTCACAACAGCCTCCGTCGTCAGGGGTGTGGACGTTTGTTGCAGGTTGTTGTCCGCATCGTAGCGTTCGACGATCACGCTGAACGCATAGGTGCGCGCATCCAGGTTCGCGTGGTGATAGGCGCCGGTGAAAACATAGTCACCCCCTGGCGCTTGCTCGCGTTTCAATTCGACCTGCGCGCCGCCACCAGCCGGGGTGCCCATCAGGCGATAGACACAGTAAGCGTAGGCGCAATAGTCGGACAGGTAGTAGCTCAGATGCACGGTTTTAGGGCCGATGTAGGACGCCCCCAGGCTATTGAAGGTCGGCGCGGCGGGCTGGCAACGTGTAGCGTCGCACGCCGCCTCAGCAGTCGTTTTGTCCGATGGGACAGCTGGCGTCATCGCTGCTTCTGGGTGCGCCGCCGTGCGGGGCGCAGGCCATAACAGCCAAATGCTTGATATGCTGCTTAAGCACACAATCGCCAATGGAAGAAGGAATTTATGGGGTTTCATTTCTTCGCTTATCTCCGTTCGATCAGTATTTTTCTGTGTCACCGACTATAAATGAGTAAACGAAAGGGATATTTAATCTGTATTGTGCCACAAAACATACCGGATACAAGCTAACACTACAGCCTGATTCAAAGCACGGCTTGCGCTTACTCCATCAAAACCCGGAGGCCGTGCCGCCTGGCTCTGACTCCCTCGGCAGCGGGAAGTGGAAATGCTATCTGATGGGCCGGAAGAGCCAGTCATCGATCCTGTATTAGCGGATGGTCAATCGGGAATGAGAGAGGCGGGGTAAAGGCAGTCAGCGATTCGCAGGGGGTTGGACGGCGGTGATTTCTTTCAGCAATTGGGCGGCCTGCTGCGCCAGTTGCACAAAACGCCGTTTGAGTTGTTCCGGCGACTCGCCCTGGATATTCACGAAGAATGGGTCGGTGGGATGCGGCTTTCTGCCGGCGAGGCGACCTCCCAGCACTTTGAGCAATGGCGCCCAGGGATAGCCATGCCGCTTCAGGCCGGAAATTGCTGTGGCGTCGAACGCCAGCGGGTAGCCGGTTTGCTCCAACAGACTGGGCTGCTGCCCCAATGCCAGTTCGACCAGCGCGGCATCCAGCAGCAGACGCCCGGCGCGCGCCAGCAGCGCCTCGCGCTGGATGTGCTGTAGCCGTTCCTGTCCGCGCTGCACGCGCGCCCATTCAGCTTCAGCGGCGGATTGCACCGCGGTTTGTGCCGCGGCGATCTGCGCTGGCGTCCAGGTGATGTCGCTCTCGGATTTCAGCGCCTTGCGCAGCTCCGCCAAACGTCCTACGGGCTGCAAGTTCCCCGTCTTATCCTGTGTGAAGTATCCCACCCGCGGCAACGGTTCAGCAATTGCAATGCGCAGGATCGTAGAAGGTACAGCCTTTGATGTTACATCGCCTGCGAGGTCGGGCAAACTCTGAAGCAATGCGTCCAGCAAGGGATTGCCAAACGTCAGCAGTCGCACGGTGTTGGGATGAGTGTCGAACACCTGACGGTCGAAGGTAACGGCAGTTTGTGCGCCTTCCAGACTTAGCCAGTAAGCTCCCGCTATCGTTTCGTGAGGCTGGAAGTGCGTTTTTAGCGTAGGCGCTTCAAGGATGGCGGAGGCCATCTCCGGCAAATTGAAGGCAACCTGGTTGCCCGCTGCCCCTGTCGCTTCCACTTCGGGATGCGCGGCCCACTCATCGAGGTTTAGCTGCGCCGTTTGCCGATCCAGGGCCGCGTCAAGATCGGCCAATTCCTGTTGGAGCACTCGCTGCCGCTCCGCGTCGCCGGTCAACGCCACACGCTGGATGGCGCGCCCCACCTGCGCCAGGATGGGTTGCAGCGGCCCCACAACGTCCTGGAACCAATCGATCCGGTTGTTGAGCGCCTGGTACACTTTGGCTTCGACGGTCTCTTTGTAGAAATAGTTATAAATCCATACCCGCTCGTAACGCTGCCCAATGCGGTCCACGCGCCCGATGCGTTGCTCGACCCGCATGGGATTCCACGGCATATCGTAATTGATCAACACGCCGCACGTTTGCAGGTTCAAGCCTTCGCTGGCCGCCTCGGTCGCCAACAGGATTTTGATCCGTTCGCCCTCGCGGAAGGCGTTTTTCAACTCTTCTTTGGTGATGGGCATCCAGGCGTTGCCGTCCCACCATTCGCCGCCGCGCCCGCTATAGCAGGCGACCTGGCTGCCGTATTGCTGCCGCAGTTGCTCACGTAGAAAGTCCAACGTGTCGGTATATTGCGTAAACACCAGCGCCGTCTCGCGTTGGCGAAATGCGGTCCCCAGATCGTGTTGCAATTGCGCGACTTTGGAATCATGGCCACTCAGCGCCTGCAACGCGTGCAGGAAATCTTCAACGTAGGCGATTTCCTCCTGGTACTCTGCCGCGTAGTCTGGATCACGCGCCACGGCGAGGTCTTCGTCTATATCGAGCGCCAGTACGTCCTGTTCCAGATCATCGTCGTCCCAGAGCAGATCAGCCTGCCCGCGCAGGAAAGCCAGCCGGCGATTCAGGCTGCATTGGACAGCGTGAAAGCTGCTGGTGAGCCGCCGGCGGTAGACGGTCATCACAAACCCCAGCCCTTTGCGCTTGGCCTCGTACTTGCGGTAGAAGTTGCTGATGTATTCTTCGATGCGCAGGTATAGCTCGCGTTCCTCTTCCCGCATATCAATCCAGATCAGACGAGGGTCGCGGTAAGGGACGTTCTCCCGCAACAATCCCCGGCGGACATAATCGCGCAGCAGTGGGCGCGTGTTGCGGAAAACCAGTCGGCGCAGCGGTGTCGTGCGTTGAAGCAACTCCGCAGCCAGCGTTTGTGCTGTGGGTGGCAGTTTCTTGAATCCGGCGGCAGCAGCCTGGGGGTCAGCTTCGAGGACCTGTTGGAGTTGCGCCCAATCGACTGCGCCCAAACGTTGTTGCGCCTTGTGCGACCATTCTGCGGAGACACCGTCCGCCGCGCCGTCCCCACCGGCCGCGCGTTCGGCCTGGAACATACGAAAGACGAAGTCCCAGTCCGGTTCTTGACTGCGCAACTCGGTGTAGAAACGCAGGAAATTGCGCCCGTCAGCGCCCCATTCGCCGCTCAATCCAAGCAACGTGAGCAAATCCCACACTTCGATGGGATCGACTTGCATCGGCGTGGCGGTCATCAAGAGTAGGGATTGGGTGCGCGCTTGCAAGCCGCGCAGCAATTCGAGCAATCGGTTGGGACGATAGGTGCGCTGATCGAGGAAATCTTTGCGGCGGGCGTGATGCGCTTCGTCGACGAGCACCAAATCCCAGGCGGCTGAGGTCAGTAATTCGGCCTGCCGATCCTGGCGCTTGAGGAGCTGGCTGGAGGCTAACGCCAGGTTGACGCTGTCCCAGGGATTCGGAGTGGATACGGGTTGGATTTGCTCCCAATAATCCACGAAATCCTTGCCGTTATACAGCGGGACGTTGAGGGCGAACTTCTCGTAGAGTTCTTCCTGCCATTGGCGCAGCACGGACTTGGGCGCGAGGATCACCGCGCGTTTGACCAGCCCGCGCAGCCAGAGTTCGCGCAGCACCAGCCCCGCTTCGATGGTTTTGCCCAGGCCGACTTCATCGCACAACAGATAGCGCGAGGGGTACGTCTCGACGATCTGTCTGGCGACGGCAATCTGGTGCGGCCAGGGCGCTACCGGCGCCGTCGCTGTTCCCAAGCCGGCGCCATTGATCAGGTGTGGCGCATCCTGTAGGAAGCGGCTTACCCAACGTTCGCGTTCCACGGCTGAGGCCAGGAGCAGTTGGGGCTTGTGCTCCTCGGTGCGAGAGGGCTTTCCAGGTTCACATTCCAACGGATCGCGGTTGGGTGCAGCGTGGGGCGTGTAGCGCAGCAGGCTTTGCCGCGCGGCTTCAGGCACAGGGAGCGAAATCCAATCCGGCTCGCGGTGTTCCCACAGACGCTCGAAGCGCGCCACGGCCTCCGCCACCCATAGCCGCCCCTCATTCCACGAACAGAACACCATAAACTGTTCGTAGTTGTGTTCCCAGCCGGTTTCCGATTCGTTGATGCTGCCGCTAAAGGCGACCTGATGGCCCTCAGCGTCGGTGAAGATACCGACTTTCGGATGGAAGTAGTCGTGGGTGTCGGGCGCGGGGAGGGGCAAGCCGCCAGGACCTTTGGGGAGCACCACGCGGATGTCCAGGCGCTCGTGGGCTACCAACCAGGCCAACGCTTCCAACCGCGCGCGGAGCAGATGGTCGGTCAAGGTCTCTGGATCGGGCAAGCCCGGACCCAGGCTATTGGCGACCACATCAGGCAGGTTGTAGCCGGCTTCAATGGCCGCCACATCTTCCCGGCTGAGTTGCGCGCCGACGAGCAGGCGCATCCGTCCGCCGTTGGCGATGAGGTGCGCCACGCCTGCCGCCGCAATCGCCAGCGCGTGGCTGCTAAAGTAGCCCGTCATCCGGTCGTAACGCACGCTGGCGGTGAGGGCCGGGATGTAGAAGGTGTGCAGCCGGTCATCGCCGGGACCGTAGGAGAGGCGAAAAGAAAGGTCTGGCAGAAGATTAGCCATCATTCTCGCTGAGGTTGTCTGTGTTCACAACCATTTTGGTCACACACTACCATTTCTAAGAAATATGCCAGGCTCCGATTCCTTTGCGCAGCTGTTGCTAACATTTGCATTTGTTCGGCGATCTCACCGGATTTCGATTTTTCGTACCGTACCCGTTTGGTATCCCGAGTGCCTTTTTCTTTGGCCACCTGACGAATAATATGGGTAATGGTTTCCTCCGCTTGAGACGGAGTATAGCCTTCTGTTTGCCCGCTTTGCTGGGGAGTATATCTGCTACCTCTATTCCCAGCTTGAAAGCGTACAATCGCCTGCGTGTCGGTTAAGAGCCAACATTCAAGACAACTATGCGCCACAATTAACCCTACTATCATATCCTTTGGTGGGTCTTCGCAAAGTTCATCAAATGCTTGTGTAATCCGTCGCAGTAGGGCACGTTTGCTCGGATCATGAGGTTCTTGATCAACAACAAACATAACACAGTTACACTGCTTATGCTGCGCGCTCGCTACCACCTTTTGCATCTTGGCAACGGTTTCTATTTCGTCTACTGAGTGAAACTCGACAAAAACGTGTGTGTTTATGCCATACTGCCGTCGCCAGTTTTCGGCCAGAATTTTGTAGGCAGCATTGCTCGAATCATCTACGGAGAGCAGTAAGCCCATCAAAACACCCCCTGATCCAAGATGTTTTTACGGGTCAGGTCGCCTAACCGATATTCATCCAGCCACGGCGCAAATTCTTCCGCCGTAACCGGCTCAAATGTGGTTTTTCCTTCTTCATCCCGTCGCGCAATGAACACTTGGAGATAGGATGCCTCTGCACGTAAATCAAAGCAATCCATAAAGTCGGGGCTGTGGGTCGTAATGACGATTTGTGGTCGCCGAAACTCCTGATCGTCCGACTCTGGCTCAAGATCTACGACTGAGCGGATAGCGTCGGCCAACCATAACATCAAATGAGGATGCAAGCCCCGATCTGGCTCTTCCAGACAGATCAAGGCGGCGCCTGGATCGCCGATAAGAACAGCCAATGTAGAGAGGAGACAAAGCGTGCCATCAGACATGCTTTCCGCTGGAATGGCACGGCCAGGAAAGAATGTCTCGTTAAAAGCGATTTCAGCCTTGCCGGTTCCGCCAGTTACAGATGCGCGAAGCGTGGTTGTCAGGGATTGCGCTGCGCGAATGGCGCTATGCAGGCGCTCCTGAATTTCCTCGAAAAGATCGTTTGTTGTTTCATTGTGCTTCAGAGCGTACAAAAAAGCACTTAGATTGCCAGCATTGTTTTGTAACGCTGGTATTTCTTCTCCTATGCTTTCTGGAATCACACTCTCCCGTGCAGCGCGCGGATCAACTTGAAGGAAACGCCAGCCCTGTATAAACCGATACAAGTTTTCCAAAGGTGGGAAAGTCGTTTCCCGTCCGTACGTTGCTAAAGCGGCTGTCCGCAAAGGCAATTTCCCTTGCACTGGAAGGTATCGGGGATGCTGGTTTTCGGGATCAGAATTGGGGTGCTCGGCGTAACGTTCCACTTTTCCGGCTTGCCGGTCAATGAAGGCGATTTCAGGTCCGATGGAATGCAACCTGAGCATCAAGCGCTCCCTATCGATAATCAGTCTGTCCCTTGCCTGCTTGATGGCTAGTTCGTAGCGCGGCGCAAAGCGTCCCTGCTGACCGGGAACTGCCATTGTCAGATCAAATGTGAATTGCGGTTCGATTTCATCTGAAGTTCCATACCAAAACAGATGGCGGGCCATTTCCTGGTGCCCTTTTCCGATACCCTCACTTGCCAGATCATGAACAAACCTTAAGGCTTTGAACAGATTTGATTTCCCGCTGGCATTTGGCCCGATGATGATATTGAGTTGTTTTAGTTCTATGCTAGAGTCAAAAATGCTTCTGAATCCGGTGATATGAATTTCTCGTAACAGGGGTGAGAAAACACGATGTTGTTGTTCCACAAAGGCCAAGGCTTCATCGGCTGTGACGAGTTCGTTCCGTCCATTTTGTCTCACCCAATACGCTTCAAGCTCTTTCTGGCGATAGGGTTTGGCGTTATCATTTCCATACACACGCAACACGACAACTGCGCCCCTTGCAGTTTCCACCGTTTCAATTTTGGGTGTTAAGGGCGGAGCGCAATGCTGTAAGCAGAGGTTTTCCAGTTGCGCTTGCAGGCGTTCAGGATCCGGAACCCCGACAATTTCGGCAGCTCCGGCCTCGGCAGTTCCGGTCACGCCAAAAATGATCCATCCCTCAAAAACGCCGTTGGCGAACGCAATAACGGCAGGGAGCACCGCGGATACAGAGGTAAAGTCAGTTTTGAATGCGGTCCATCTGTTTTCACCCGCACTTATCCGCTCCCGTAAAACCTCCTCAATCACATCTGGCCTCCTTCCTAAAATCCGTATTTCATCCGGCGCAATTCAAAGGCGAAAGCGCCGCCTTCCAGAATAGATTTGACCTGTTCGCACACCTCAGGGGTATCCACAAAGCCGCTAGATAAAACGCGCGCATGTAAGTCTTTGTCCTCTTGTACGACATCCAAGGCAATGATCAGTTCAGCATCGCCGGCAACAGGAATGTTGGGATTGTGGGTTGTAAAGAGCATTTGACGTTTACCTCGTTCCGCGCGCAGGGTCTCGACAATCTCCTGATAAATAAAACGATTGTCCAAATCATCTTCGGGCTGATCAATAATCAACGGCTCATTCGACTCAAGCAGCAAAATGGATAGAATAGCCGTACAGCCTTGCCCAACGGATACGCCTTCCCCCAAACGCCGGCCCAAAGCGCGCCAGATTCCGGGAGTGCGGTCCCCTTCATCTAAGGCGATGTTCATCTCGATTGTGACGCGATCCGGCGGTTGCATTTCATCAAGTTCCAGGCGCGTTTTAAGGTCCAGGCGTTCACGTAACTTTTCGAGCCTGTCGCCGTCCAGGTTACAATACTGTCTGAGTTGGGTCAAAGCATCAGGGATGAACAAACTGGCCTGGGGCTGCGGCAACCATTCGGCGTAAAGCGATTCTCCTGTATTTTCTCCTTCAGCAGCCTCGATCAATGCTAACAAGGGTAGTAAATGAGGGGATTGAGTTTGCACCAGAGCGTCATAATCGGTAGCGCGCAACCGCGTACCCCGCAAGTAACGCTCCCATACTTCACGTAGCCAGTCTGCATCACGGCCCTGTTCGACGGTGATCCGAATGCGCTGTAAACGGTTGGTGATACTTGCGGCCTTTTCCTGCCTTAACTCATATTGCTGTTTACTGTTCTCTACCAGTCGCCGCAGATATGCGCGACGTTGCGCAAATAGCTGCTGTAATTCGCGTCTGGATTTTTCAACTTCGCGTTCTAAACGTTCCAATTCTGCACGTTCGCGTTCAAGGCGTAATACACCATCCGGCGATAAATCCGGCAACGCGCTTAACGCCTCACGATAGCGCGTCTCAAACATGTCGCGCGCCTGCACCCAAGTCCCCTGCGCCTGCTCAATCTCGGTCTGCGCTTCCTTTAACCTTTCTTCAACTATTTGCCACGTAGCCTCCACATCTCGCGCCAGGCGTTGTATACGTTCGCCTAACCACTTCAACTGCGCTGCATTGGGTAGAGTCTGGAGAGTATCATCAGGCAATAAGGTTTCTGGCGGCGCTATACGACGTCGTGTTTCTTCGAGCACTTTGCCGGATTGTCTCAGATGCAGCAAGGCGTCATCCCACCCCTGCATTTCACGGTCATAGAGACGTTTGGTTGCCGACAATTCCTGGATGCCCAATTGATGGTATTGGCGCAATTGTTCTTCAATCCGCGCTTTGCTTTTGAGACGCTCCTTCGTCTGTTTGATGCGTTCATACTCAGCGATAATCGCTTCACGATTACGGCGCAATTCGATCAACTGTGTATTATGCTCGCGCTTCAGTTGTTCTAAACTTTCCCCGACAAACCGATCCAACAACTCCAATTGTGAACTGACGTTCTCAGAAGTATACAGGATTTCTTTCTGCCCGTAGAGTTGTGGCCGGAACACATCTACCGGACGCAAGTCTGTAGATAACCAATGCCCATTCGATTCACACCGTTCCACCTGCGTAGGGTTGCGTCCTTGTCGTACCAGACGATAGCGCGTGCGATCCTTGACGATCTCCAATTCGGCGCGCCCTGTTTCCGGCAAAAACACATCGGCAAATCCTCGAAGGTCTACTTCTTTGGTCCGTAAGGGTTCGATCTCCCATAAATAACGCAATAATTCCACCAGGGCTGATTTTCCGGTCCCACGTGCGCCAATGAGACAATTCAGACGCGGGTTGAATTGCAGATTGATTTCACGCAGGAACCCGGTCGTATTGAATCCGTTTTGCTTAACCAAACGCAAGGCTGTTAGATAGCATCCTGGCTCTGGCGGCGGATTATCTCTTAGTCGTAGACGAGCCTGGGGGTCATGTAATGCATTTTTAAGCGCGGAGAAGTTGGGACATTCACATTTCACATGGGTAAACCATGTACCAATTTCTTCAAGCTGGTGAGCATCGGAGGCATTTAGACATGCAATTGGCCGTTCGCGTCGAAAATCAGCGTCGTTATGTTGATTGGTGACGACAAGCCGTTGCCATTCACTCAGTTCCGCAATGGTACTTTTGTGGATTTGTACGCCCAGGAGTTTGGGGTGACAAAAATCGCGTTTACGCTTAAGACCCTTGTTCGATTTTGAATCCAACAAACTGTCTTCAGAACTAAAAACATGCGCGGCAATCGCTATGCCATCGCGGTTTGCAATTGCCTGTACAACGTCGGTGAAACTGCGCGGCGTTGGAATACAAAATCCCGCATCTGTAAAGCGCTCCTTGAGGTCAAGATCATCATCCAAAAAGCGTTCGAGAATCTCAACCTTTGTATCTTCTGAGAAAATTGCCAAAATATGGATAGCGCCAAGGCCCCCTGAGGCGCTGACTTCTATTCCTGGCAACACAACGAAAGTTTCTCCATAGAGTTCCTTTGCCGCCTGTCTTAAAGGATCAATCCAGCTCGCGTCGTTGTGATTGGTAATCGCAATTGCGTCCAGTCCGGCTATTTCATGCGCTTGGCGGACATAACGACGGGCAAAGGCAAGTTTCTCCTCCGGAGTCGCTGGTATCGCCTCGCCGTTCGGCATGGTGAAATGTTGCCCCACGCCGGGCGCATGTAGATGTATGTCAAACTTTTTGTAAGTTGCTCCCAAGCTCATCAACCGCTCCTTTGATCTAAACACTGAACGCTCTCATCCCTATTCTACAACAACTTCCTCAGAAGCCGCACACAAGTCGCCCTCTGTCCATTCCAGTATCGAGCTTCCAGCATCCAGCCTCAAGCTTCCAGCTTCCAGCATCCAGCCTCAAGCCCCAACTTCCCCTGCACCATCTCCACCCGCTCCTCTTCCTCCGCCGGGACCTCCAACGCCTCGAAGAACGCCGCGCGGATGCCGTCCAGCGCCGCCGCCTCCGGGCGGACGAACTTGCCCTTGACCTTGCCGCGCGGCACGGCATTGATGAACGCTTGCAGCGCCGCCTTGAACGCGCCATCCGCGCCCAAACCGCTCTTCTTGAGGAACGCCTCGCAGGCCGCCGCGCCATCCTCCGCGTAGACGAGCATCACGGTATGGACGGCGTCCAGCCAGGTGTCGTAGTGTTTGGCTTCGGGGTCCACTTTGCCACGCGCGCGGCGCTGTTTGGGTTGGAGCATGGTGACGTCGCTGCCGCTCTTGCTGATGACGCGCTGCGCCACCAGATCGCGCTCCACGTCCAGCCCCAGCGCCAGGGCGAGCTTGCGTGCTTCGTCCGCCGGGAAGGTCTCCGCCTGGAACGCATCCCACGCCATCAACGCCCAATCGGTGACGGGATCGAACTGCACGTCGCGCCCCAGGAGCAGGCCGCGCTTGCGTAAGGCAATGACTTCTTCGCGGGCCAGATCGAGCGCGGTTTCCGGGCGCAAGGCTCTGGGCTGCCCGGTGCGTTCGTCCACCTCGCGGGTGAGGACGGGCCAGCGTTCGGAAATGACGGCGAGCACGGGGCCAAAGGTGCTCAGGTAAAGATCGACGCCGCTGATGCCCTGCGCGTTGAACTCCGCCGCCTTCTCGCGGGCCACAGCGCGCACGCGCGGCGCGAGATCGTCCCACCAGACGGGTTGCTCGAAGCTGGAAGCTGGATACTCGATACTGGAAGCTGGTTGCTGGATGCTGACGGCTGATAGCTGACGGCTGACGGCTGACGGCTCGCTGCGTTTCCGGCACACCAGCAGTATCGTGCTCTGCGCGGCGTTTTTCTTGGCCTGGTGGAGGGAGTGCTCGCTTTCGGTGTGGACGGGCCACGAGGCGGTAATGGTGAACCCGGCGTTGATGAGCGCCATCGCCAGGGTGTCCCACGCTTCGACCTGTTTGTGGGTGAACATCACGGTGAGGACGCCGTCGTCGCGGAGGACGCGCGCCATCTCGCGGAAGGACGCGCCCATTTTGCGCTCGTAGTCCTGCGCGGCCATCTCCCGTTTGTTGCCGCCCAGATCGGTAAAGCGGGCAGGATTGGCAACGGCTTCGGCGTCCTTGTCGGTGAGTTGGGCAGCGAACCACTCCGGGTAGAGGTGGCCCACGGTGCGCTTGAGCCACACGTAGAAAAAGTCCGCGAGTTCTGCGTACATCACGTTGTCGTAGTAGGGCGGGTCGGTGACGATGACATCCACCGAACCATCCGCCAGCGCGGCGAGGCGGGCGGCGTTGCCTTGAAGCTGCGTAAGCGGGCCGCGTGCCATTGCCGCCGTTCCCAACTTCGCCGGCGCGAAGGCAAGCAAATCGGCCATATCTTTGTAGGCATCGGCAACTTGACTGATGGCCCACGGCATCAAGTTGGCCGAAGCGTCGAATTCACCGTGACTCCAGACAAAAGCGTAATCGTGGCGGTCGAAATTGCTGCGCAGCCCTCGGCTTGGGTCGAAACGGCACAGCCGGTTGTTATAGATCACCATCTTGTCCATCATCAGACCGAGATAAGCTTCGATGGCAGGAGCGCGTTCTTCGCCCAAGACTTTATAGATTTCAGGGCGTAGTTCTGACAAAGTTTCGATGGCTGTCCCCATCGCTAACAGTTGTCGCGGTGAGAAGAAGTCCGACCAGATCGGCATCCCGTACAATGCCGGCCGCATATCATTGCCCTGTGGGAACGCCTCCGTCGGAATCAAATCCCGTGCTTCCCACAGCGGACGTCTGCGAGCCAGTTCCGCCTCCGCCGCCGCGACGGCGTCCAGGTCGGCCTCGGTGGGCGCGCGGAAGTCGAAGCCGCCACGCCGTTTGAGCGCCACCGAGTAGAGCATCTGCCCCATGCGCCCGGCCTGCGCCTCGGCTTTGATGTAGTCGCCGTCAATGGCGTCGCCGGTCCACGGGGAGCGGCCTGTGCCCCGGCTCACCGTGCCTTCGTCGGGGTCGTACTGTAAGGGTGAGGCATCCCCACCCACACCGTCGTTCACTACCTCCCATGCGTCTTCCGTGGTGTCTTGACGATTACGTTGATTGCCGGGATGCCTCGCCCGTACGATCTCGAAGCGCGGCGCATCCCAGGCCGGGTCGGTCAGCACGCGGACGGCTATGGGCGGGGATTTGCTCAGCCACCAGTTAGGGCTGAGTGGGACGGGCTTTCCCGTCACCGGGCAGGCGACGGTCCGCGCCCAGAGGTAGGCGAAGATGTTCTCGCCTTTACCCTTGGGGAAATACGGTGCGAGTTTCTCCTGTACCCGTTTGGCCCACACATTCCCCCACTTTTTGATGTCCGCCGCCAGTTCCGGGCCGAACGTCGCAGGGTAGTCGAGTGTGGCCTTGAGGATGACGCACGCCACAGGGTTGAGTTCGTTGGCAATGGTCGCCAGCCCGTAGCGCCGCGCCTCAAAAGGAATCGAACCGCCGCCAGCAAAGGGATCGAGGACGACGACGTCTTTCAAAGACCTGACAGGTCTCGGAAGACCTGTCAGGTCTAGCAGTTTCTCGAAAAGCGCCAGGTCGTCGGCTTCAGGGTTGACGGTGAAGGCGCGGGCATAACCATAGGGATTCGCACCCAGGTCTTCGCCGGTTACACGGGCATTGAGCAGTATCTGGCGCATCTTTGCCGGATCCCCCTTGATGCCGAGGAACCGCAGGAACCAGGCGCGATAGGCGGCCTCGTCGTCGAAAGGATTCGTAGCACAGGCTTCCAGCCTGTCCCACGCCGGCAACAACGAAGCCACAATCGCCGCGCGGGAGATCGTCAACGGGCGGCGCGCCCACCAGACATGGAGACGGTTGAGCGGAGGCTTCTGCGCCGCGCTCGCATCGCGCAGGCTCTCCGCGCCGATGGCGTCGAAGGGGAGCCAGGATTCGATGAGGGATTGGGGGTGGTCAGATGACATAAAAGAATCTCCCTACAGTGTAGTATCATGCATAATGTATGATGTTATGCTAAAAACGTTATCACTTGGTTCGCGTCATTTCAATGAGCAGGAACTTACCTGACTGTAAATACGCCTTCCTGTATTCAAGCTCACCGTTTCGGCGCTGGAAAACTATGATAAGTTCGTTATCACTTAACCAAGTATAATCCAAGACCTGGTAAGCTATGTCGGTAACACGCAGAACCTGTTGCCCATCAGTGCGAGCAGCAAAAAGCTCAACCACTTCGCTTTTCACGGATTGAGCGGGAAACACGACCCATGCGCCGTCAGGCGAAAAGGCTGGTGCCAATGTCGTCAGTATCACAAAGTCGGTGTGCAGACCGGTTGTACCAGAGTGAAATGTTGGCATCGTAAGCGTACGGGATATAAGGTCTAGAGTATACAAGTTCACTACAGAGTCGCTCTGACCATAAAAAGCAATTCGTTCGGTTTCCTTATGGTAGACTGGCTGAATTTCCTCGACTGTTGGACTTCGTGTGAGATAATCACATGAATATGTCGCCGTTACTGTTTCACAAATGTACAGATCGTTATCTTCTATCATCACAAATCGAGAAGGCACCGTCTGGCTGTAAGGTAGCGTCAATAAACGAGAGGAGGCATCTGGCAAAACCACATCGCTTACAGGATTCTTAGATAATATAGGGCGATATAAAATGGCACTAACAATGCACAAAGTCAGTATCAACAAAATTCCAAGTAAGGGCAAATTAATACGGATATACCACCATAGTTTATCAAATACCCCCGGTTTAGGATCATAGGTCGGGGAGCCTGCAGCCGATTCAAACTCTTCAGACATAACACTTAACCAATCAGATGGTGCCTAATCTTGTTTCGTAGTCCTTTATGATGCTCTAGTACGCCAGTAAACTCTGGCTGGGTCTGAGCATCCTGATTGACCAATATCCGGTTGGCTTGGCGCCATGCTTTCCAGGCTTCAGAATAGTCACCTTTGTTTAGAGCATTATCGACCTCTATATGTAACTTAATGACCTGCCCTCTAGCATTATCAGATACTTCGGTGCCATCACCACTTAAACCAGGAAGAGACCTGATATTGGAGAAAGTCACCAGTCTGCCAAATCCCAGAACGCTGCCTATCCAAACAATGATATCTCTGATCATTTTCTTGCCCTTCTTCCACTAGCTTTGTGCCTGTTTTCGCGAAAGTGCATCATAATCAAAAATCTCTATTGCTGCGTTGGGGTCCTGATCGCGGAAAAAGCGACTAACATACTTCCATCGTTCGCGCTCATCTTCATCATCGATGAAATACCTCAATCCCAGGTGCTCGCGTAATTCGTCTTTATGAAGCGTAAACGCAACCTTAACTGTATGTCCCCAGGCTAATGCCCCCTGAATTGCAAAAACGTAGAAAATATAAGCCACAAAACACGTAATGATGGCCTGCAATATTACCGAGTACCAGAAGTCAAAACTTTGAAGAACAGGAGCAAATAGAAAGTCAGTGTAGAGTAACTCACCACCAAATATTAGCGTGATAATGCTCATGTTTAGCAGGAAATCCAAGAGCGATTTTTCGGCAGCAACGGAAGTCGCATAACCGCTTTTCTGTAAAAATGGTACAAGATAAGGCCACAAAGCCACAGAATCAATACCGTAAAGCACAGAAGGATATTGTTCGGCGCAAGCAATGACATTGCCTAGCCGTGTCGGCAAAATACGACGGAGCTCATGTTGAGGATAAATGTAATTGAGTTCCTCTTTGCAAACGTTTCTTTGCACCTCGGCCTTTGAGCGCTCCGGTGAACCTGCAGGGGACTTCTCAGCCAATTCCCGCCATTTTCCATACTCCCTTTTAAGGTAAAAGACTCGCCGTTCGTTAGAATCGCGCAACCATTGCCCAATCCCTGTCCACAGCCACGGATAGCCTTCAAAAAGGCGGATAATACTGATATTCAGAACGTTCAAGGCATATGCAACCACAAGGATAGCAAAACCAGCGATCATACCTGAGGATAAATCAAGGTTCAATGCCTGCAAATGCTCAAATAATCTTGTACCCTGGAAACGTGGCCAAACAAACGCGATATTAAGTCCAACCAAAATCACCGAAGGCAGCAGCATATCAAAGCGCAATACCTGTAGAAACAAAGCTACTAAATCTGATAGTGTTTTTACGAGAACAGTCATGCTTTGCTCCTTACTTATTCCTCCGCCAGCAGTACCCGTAACGCCTTCTGCGCACGAATGGCATCCGGCCCGGCGGTGCATTTGCTGAACCAGTAATAGGCTTCCTCACCGCTCATCGCCTGGATGCCCTGCCCAATCGCCTCGATGCGATCCTGGCGCGTCAGCGGCTTCACCGCCAGCAAGATCAGCGCCAGGCGCAGCCCCGTCGGTTCGTCAAGGTAGAAAGGCTTGTCGCTGCCCACAGCGCGGGCCAGGTCGGTGGCCTTGTAGCCATTGGCGCGCAGCGCCGCGAGCAGGTGCTCGGTCGTCGCGTGGAGCGTCTGCGCATCCACGTCCACGCTCCACAACGCCTGTGCGGCGGGCTTTGTGGCCTGCTCGTAAGCGAATTTGGCAGTCTGCCGCCCATTGAGCCACTGGTATAACGCCGCGCGGTAGCCCCCGGCAGGATCAGGCAACGTGTAGAGCACAAAAGGCCGGGCCGGGTCGGGTTGGAAGCTGGGTGCTGGTTGCTGGATACTGGTTGCTGGTTGCTGGATGCTGGATGCTGGATGCTCGATGCTGGATGCTGGATGCTCGATGCTGGATGCTGGTTGCTGAGGGCTGACCGCTGACTGCTGATAGCTAATAGCTGACGGCTGACGGCTGATAGCTGATGGCTGATCGCTGACATCGAAGAGACGGCGGCGGCCGGCGGTATGCAGCGGTGCGGGCAGGCGTTGCGGAGCGGCGAAGAACCAGCCAAAGCACGGCGCGCCGGGAAAGGGTTGGTCCAGGCGGTGCTGGGCTTGCAAGGCTGCGTAAGATTCGGCGTCCAGCGCGCGGATCTCGACCAGTTCCACCGTCCCGAGGAGTGCGCCGTAGGCCAGCGCATCGGGATCGAAGCCCAGGGCGCGGCAGCGTGCGTCCCGGCGCGTGGCGGCGGCGTGCACTGCCAACGGGCCGCGATAGGCCGTCTGCCAGGTGCGGATGTCCACCGTCTTTTCACCGCGGACGATCTGCTCCGCGCGCGGCTGGTGGAAGCTCAAAGCTTTCACTTTTCCTCCGCGTCAAGTTGGATCACGTCCAGCCCCACCGTCGTGAGCACTTCGTGCAGGGTGCGGAAGGCGTCGCTATCCACGGCCAGCCCTTCGGGGAAACGCAAAATCAACGTCAACGTCATCGTGAATTTGTCGGCGAGCTTCGCCAGGTCATCCGTCGCGGCCTTGAGCTGGCGATAGCGTTCCCAGGCCAGGTCGACGGTGAAGGTGGCCGATTCATCCTCCCCGAACTCGGCTGCTGAACGCAGTTGTACCCGCGCCGCAGGCGCATTCAGTTGTGGGATGACGACGCCCACCGTGCGCAACGCCCGCGCGCCGGCCTGTCCCTGCCCTTGCAGCGCGATGCGGAGCGTCTGGATATGGGTGATCTGCCGGTCATGGCAGATATCGGACAATTGCTGGAACGCCTGCTGCGGCACCCCCGCACCGCGCAGCGGTTTTTCTGTGGGCGGTGGCGTGATGATGATGTCTTCCCCACACGTACATTGCGATTGTGGCTTTCCGCAGACCGGGCACGGTTCTTCCGGCGGCGGTGTGATGATCACCTTACCTTTGATCGGCAGGCCCAGTCGCGCGGCCTCGGCGGGCAGGTACAGATACGCCTCATCGGCGATCTGCACCGCGGGCGGTGGGGAGTCGTGATCGTAGCCCATCTCGGCGCGCGCGTCGTAGTAAATCCACGTCTGTGTCTTGATCCCGTTGAGGATCGTCTTCTTCAGTTGGTTCAGATCGAACAACATCGGGAGGCTCAGCCGGCGGGCAAACGCCTTGCGCAAGTCCTCGGTCGTCATTTGCGTGAGATTGGCGTCCCAAGCCCGCGATTTCACGTAAGCGGCGGACAGCATCTGCTCGTTACCGGTGAGCGCCTTCTGCTGCTGTCGCAGCACGCGCAGCACCACGTCGGATTGGTCTTTTTGCACATCGCCCTGATCCTGTGCGGGCAGCATCTCGTGCATCAGATACCCGTCGCGCTGCAATGCATCCGCCTGCGGAAAGTAGCAATGCCGGTAGACTTTCGTGATGCCCACCCGCACATCCAACTCCGCGCTTTCACCGAGCTTCTTGATCTTTTTGCGCTGCTCCTCGGTGAACTCCTGCATCCGCTGCGCGTCGCCCGTGATCCGGTTGATGCCCAGGTAGTAGCGAACGGTATCCACCACATCATCAACCCGCTCGCCATCGGCCACCAGGAACAGCAGATTGTTGGGGAAGCGGCGATACCCCTCCATCGCGCCGGCGCGCGCCGCGAGCTTGCGCGCCAGTTCGGGCGGTTGCGGCGCGGTCGCCGTGGCGCTGGCCGCGTCGTAATGCAACACGACCAGCTTGGGCGCATCGGCGTCATCGTCCACGTCGTCGGCTTCCTGGGGAAAATAGATAACCTTGAACGCGCCGCTCTTCCAGACCTTGCGGATGCGCGCATCCAGTTCCGCTTTGGCCGTCGTCAGCCCCACCAGTTGCATTTCGTCGTTGATGATTTTGTTGATCGAAGGCTCCGGCTTGAAGCGATACCGCAGCCCGTCCCACTCGAAGAACCAGCCCTTGTCGTAGAGCCGTTCCGCCGCCTTGTGGACCAACGCCGGCTCGTCGCCTGGCGCCAGCGCGCCCAGCAGCAATTCGGGCGGCGCGATGCCGGAGATCGCGCCCTGTACCAGGCTATGCAGGAACACCGTGGTCGCCACGCGGCGGGCGTAGCGCGGCTTGCCCGTCATCACCCAGGGACCGTCGATCTGGTAGGCGTGGCCCGGCGCAGCGCCTTTGGGACTGACGATGTCGGCTTCGATCACTTGCCGGAAGGCCGGACGCTCCAGGCGGCTGGTGAGGTCTTCGGCGATCTCCGTGTTGCGCAAGTCCACGTGATACGGCGCGATGAACCAGGCATCGGCCGGGCGCTCTTCCCAGACCCGGCGCACCACCAACGCCAGCAGGCGCAGTGCGCCGCGCGTCTTTTGGAAATTGGGGATCGTCGCCACCCGCAGAGTCAGCGCGTTGAGGAGTTCTGGGTGAAATGGGTAAGCCGCCGCCAGCGCCTGCGCGTATTCCGCCGTAAGCGCCTGCGTGGGCAAGGCCACGTTCTGCTCGTGCCAGCGGCGGTAAGCCTCCGTGTACGCCTGCGCCGTCTCGGCGGCGGCCTGGGCGTCAATCGTCGCAAACAACCGGTGGCGCACAATCGCGGCGATCTCCGTCTCGCCGGTAGGGGTGATGACCCGCTCTTGCCGCGCCGAAACCTTGTACGCTTCGGCCAGGTGCGCGCGCAGTTGGTCGGTCTCCTTCGCAAAGGCGTCTTCCGCGCCAGCCAGGGTGAGCACCACGACGACGTTGGCGCGGCTGGCAGCGAACTCCAGCAGCGACATCAAAAAAGCCACCGTCTGCTCGGCCAAATCGGATTTTCCGGTAGCGGTGGGGACGGATTGCGCGGCGCGCATGTGCCGGGCCACTTCGTCCAGCATAATTAGCGTGGGCCGGTCACCCAGCAGTTCGGCAAAGAGGCCAGTGCCGGGCGCGGAGCGGTGCTGATCGCTCTCCTGCGCCAGCGCGTACCCGGCCGGGCCGCCGAGTTGGTAGGCCAGTTCGCCCCATAGCGTAAACGTGCGGAGATTGGCGTCTGCATGATAAAGCCCCGTCGTGGGATCCAGGTCCGAACCTACCACACCGGCGATGCGCACCTGATCAGGCGCGGGTAACAAAGCCGGGTCCACCACCTGCGGCATCAGCGCCGCGGGCAGGTCTTGGCCGCGCGCCGCGTGATACAGCGCAATGAGATTGTGCGTCTTGCCGCCGCCGAAAGCGGTTTCCAGGCGCAGAATCGGGCTGCTGGCAGGGCGTGCGCCGGTCAGGCGCCCGAGGGCTTCAGTCAACAACAGCCGCAGGCCGGCGGTAGGATATGTGTTCTCGAAAAAGGTCGTGGGGTTTTGGTACACCGGCACAGCTTTGCCATCCAGCACATCCTTGAGCCGGGCAGCAAAAATGTCTTCAGTCAATTGCCCCTGCAAGACTTCGGGCCGAGGCGTACAGGTATCAAAAACGAGTTGCATACCACCTCCTGTGGCCTGGAAATGGGTCGTGATCCGTCTACAGTTTATCATCTTTTGGGGAAGGATGCAAATGTACTTGCTATAGGGCACAATCTTCCTTGCTTTTTCGCAGCCTGACGTTATAGTTAGGGTATGCACATTGTCGTATTCCGGTTCTTGAGATGACTTCAAGCTATCTATGATGACAGCAGTACAATCCCCAACACCTACTACGCACCGGCGATTCTTCTCAGACCGCCAAGCCGCGCTGCGGTGCATCGCCTCCGCGTTGGAATCTGCCGAACACATACGGATTGCCACGGCGTACTTTGAGGGTTCAGGATTTCAGGCGCTCCAAGAGACGCTCAGAGGCAAAAAGATTCGTCTGCTTGTGGGACGGCAGGAAGGTGGAGAAGATAGCTTTCGCGAAGTATTGAAAGAATTCGTCCGAGAGCTTTCCTATGGTCCGCAAGAGCATCGCAGCCGCGCTATGCAGCAAATGTTGGAGGCGCTGGAACAAGGATGGATGACCGTAGCAGTGGGAGCAGCGTTATCCGAAGACTTGCCCTGGCTAGAGGCGCGCTATCTCTACCATCATGCCAAACTCTACATCGCCGATGAACGATTCGCAGTAGTTACATCAGCTAATTTTTCATACCATGGCTTGTGTATTAGCCGTGAAGCTGGGATCACGGTCACTGATTCCGACGATGTGCGCTACTTTGTCCATTGCTTCGACAAGTATTTTGACCAGGCGCGTTCCATTACTGCAGAGCTAATCGAAGCCCTGCGGGCGTATCTGCGCGCGTATGATCCCTATGTAGTCTATGCTCGCGCTTTGCTGGAACTGTATGGCTTGCCACAGGACGAAGCGCCGCCACAATTGCCCCCTTTGGCCAAGTACCAGGAAGGCGTAGTATCCAGCGTTTTGCGGTCGCTCCTGGAACACCATGGGGCGTTCCTTATTGCTTCGACCGGCTTGGGCAAGACAATCATCGCCGCACACGTCGCAGCCTACTTGCGGATGCAAGGTGAAATCGATAGCGTAGTGGTGATCGGACCGGCAGGACTCCGTGAGGTCTGGAGGCGCTCCATGCGGGCAGCGCGGGTACCCAGCGTAGAATTCTCATATCACACCCTCACCCGCACCGACGGCGACTCAAACTTGCCCATCCTGGAACACGAACTGCGCCAGGTCAATGAGCAGACACTTATTATCCTTGACGAATCCCATCGCCTGCGCAATGAAAGCAGCAATGGCGGCGATCTGCGGTTGAGCAATGCGCGAATCCAAGAAGCCGTGCGGGAAAAAGGGGCCAAAGTGTTGCTCCTAACCGCCACCCCTTATGGCAAGGATTTTTCGGAAGTCGAAAGTCAATTGAAGCTCTTGCCTGCTCCGAGACACGCTATGCACACTGCATTAGGATTCACCACCAGCATTACGACATGGCAAGCGCAAAAGTTGGCCGATTTGCCAGAACTACCGCCCTGTACAGTGCTAACCACACCGGATGTCGTGCGGCACTTTGGACATCAAGACGAACAGGGTGAACGCTATGTTGTATTCTCTGAAACCGATCGGCGCTATTTCCCGCGCCGTATCCGCCTGCAGACCGTACGTTACGACAACCCTTTCGATGAGTTCCTGGCTGAGCTTCTCGAAAGTAAATTGCTGTATAAAGAATTGGCATCCGGCAAACCATCTCCACAGGCTGCTCTGCCACTCGACCTACCCAATGGACATGGTGAAAGGCTACCCCTGCAAGAAGCACTCTTCTTACATCAGTTTTGTTCTTCGCCAGCAGAAGTCAAAGAGGTGTGTGACAAACTTGAGTTCGGCGGCTACAACTACACCTTTGCCCGCCAAAAGGAACTGAGCGATTTCGTCCGGGAACGACGCAGACTCATCCGACAATCTGGGAACCCTCGCAAAGACCCAAAGCTACGGGCCTTATTCGACATTATCAAGACGGCTAAAGACAGCAAATTAGTCATCTTTTGCGAGTATCATGCCACAGCACGTTATCTACGAGAAGGATTACTGAAGCTTATGCCGCGTTTGAAAGTCGAAACGACGCTGGATGTATCCGATTTGGATGGTCTTCTACGTCGTTTTGCTCCGCTGGCTAATGAAGTGCTGCCGGAAGAGCGCCAACCAGAACAAGAAATCCAGGTATTGATCGCCACACGCTCTATGGCTGAGGGCTTTAACCTGCAGGATGCGGCAATACTGGTCAATTACGATCTGTCTTGGACAGTCTTACAACTGGCACAACGTATGGGGCGCATTCTACGTCCCTGGCATATTCCCCGCGACGTAACCATCTATAACTTTGTACCTTCTACAATGGATCATGCGCGCATTGCACATGCTCGTAATTGGGAACGCCGCTTGCGAGAACGCAATCGCCAACATCGCTCGCTTGCCCAGATCCCCGTGATGGTTTATAAGGAAAGCCGCCAGAGCAATTTGGCGCAAGAGCTTGAGATGGAACGCCTGGGGCGCGAAATGTACCTGTCTGGAGAGACCTATGCTGACCTGGATTTACACCAGGTAATGGAATTCATCCAATCGGTGGATGATCTCACGACCAGCACCTTCTACAATGATCTGGCAACCATTGCCAACCGTGATGAAATTCTCAACTTGCCGGCTGGGATCCGGAGCGCCATGGTCAAGCCTGGTCGCAAGCGTCTGTTTCTCTTGCTGCGTAGCGCGCGTTCACGTTTGGATACAGTTCTGGCAGACAGTAGAGGGCGTCCATTGGATGAAAGTTGGCGACGCGATGACGTGATGCGGGCCATTCGATGTCTGCCTGAGACACCCAAAGCACCTGCTGCTACCTATCCTACACCTGATGATTTTGACACCTGGATCGAAGTTACACGCAATGAGTGGGCGACCCAGCACGGACTCGATGCAACAAAACTACAGATCGTCTGTGCTTTGGCATTACTGCCGTAGAAAGTTGATGGTTTATTGGCTGTGGAGTGCGACAACAACGGATACCGGTATCCCTCTTGATTTCACCCCCTCCCGTATGGTATAATATTGGTAAGAATCGTTCTTTACCAGTTCCATAACCTGCCCATCCTGACCTGCCCGCGCCTGTCGCGGGTCCGCTGTCTTTGTTGCATCATATCCGGTCATCGGACTGGAAACCCTGACATACCTTGAAAGCCCCACCGGGGCATCTGACGTTTTTCACGCCTGACGGACTTTGTGCCGCCCACGTTAGATGCTTGCCCGCGTGGGGCTTTTTGCGTTCCAATGATACCTTCAGTCCGTGGTCGCGGCATCGGCCTTGCAGCGCAAGGCTTGTGCCGAGGCTCCGGCCTCACATCCGGCCCTGTCTGATCAAGACAAGGCGCAATGGGCAGAACCTTAACAACCTCAATATTCTTATTCTGACTGCGAAAGGCAGAGCCGTGGGCAGCGCCCGGAGAACAATCCCGGTGCATTTCCTGCGGCTGCCAATACGCAATTCTGAAACGTAAAGACGTAAAACGTAATGCGCAAGAAAGACACGGCGACTTGGCTTTGTCCCTTTACGTTTCACGTTTTACGCCTTATTCTGCCCATCTTTGCTTTGGCCTCTCCGGTGCCCCGGCCTAAAAACAGTCGGTGCGCGGGAGACGCACTGATTGATACCCTGGTTCATCCACGCACCACCCCGACCCCGGCTTCAGCTTGTCGAGTCAGCCAGGCGATGGGGCGTCCGGCTGACCACTGTTTTCGTCGTTGTCCTTCACACGGGAGGCGCATCGTTCTCCCGTCGTGGAGAACCCGTGCGCCTCTCAGTTGTGATCCACTGGTAATCAACAAATCTCAAATCAACAAATCTCAAATCAGCAAATCACAAATCTAATCGGAGGTATGCAATGTCTTGGCAAGATCGTGACAACTCGCAGATTCTACAAGAAGAAATGGTGTCCGAATACCCGTTCATTCAATACGTGAACGATGGTGGTTCGTTGGAACCCCGCGAAACCACCGGCGGCTTTGCGATGAGCGCGGAGCAGGCGGAACTGCTCAAGGCTACGCCCAACGGCGCGGTCGAACACACGCTCATCTTCAGCACCGGCGAAAGCGAAAGTGTGTTCTTCACCGACTGGCTGCGCTTCGTGCCTTTGGCGACGCGCTTCGCCTGGGTCAAGGACGGCAACCGGCTCGGCGGCTTCGTGGACGGGGCGCGCGGGAAACTGCAAGCCCTGGGCTACGTGGAGACCGAGAGCGGGTACGTCGGCCCGGTGATGCTAACCGTCAAAGGGATGGCATCGAAAGACCTGGCGCAGGCGTTGCGCGAACACCGGCAGGCGGTGCGCAAGGCGACGCAGGGCAAGGCCCCCAGTTCGTTCTTCGCGGTGCTGCTGCACGCCGGGGAACCGGCAATGCGCGGCACCAAGCAGAAGAGCCGCGCCACCCCCATTGTACGTTCCAATGAGTTCGACCCGGATGTGGACTACATCGGGGACGAGCTGGCCGACCTCATCGAGGCCGAGTGGGAGCTGTACAAGCAATGGGCGGCGGCCTGGGAGCACAACCCCGGTCCCAACGGTGACGGTGAATTGGCTGACGGCGACGTACCGGTCGAGGAAGAAGGCGCTGCGCCTACCGACGCTCCGGCGAAGGCTGGCAAAGCGGACGCTGTTCCGGCGACGGAGAGCACCAAACGGTTGCTCACCGCGTTGATGCGCGGCAAGGGCTTCACGCCGGACGCCATCGACAGCACGCTGGATGGCATCACCGCCGACGCCGCGCAAGCCTTGCTCGCCGAACTGAAGCGCCAGGGGTAAGCGATGGACGGACAAGCTGTATACCGCGTCTATCGCCGTCACCCCGCGCAACACCGTCCGGCGCGTCAGGCCCAAGTGCGTCCGGCGCAGGAACCCCGTGAAACGGAGAACCTGCACTGGCGACCGGCGCAGCAAGCCGCACCAACTCGGACTGTACCGTGCCAGGCGGCGGACTTGCACTGGCGGCCACAATGCCAGCAAGCGCACGCGCCGGCGCCGCGCCACCCGCGCTCCGCACCCCGGCGCAAGCCGCGCGGAGGGGCCAGGTGGTGGCGTCCGCTGTTCTTGTTAGCGTTGATCGTGCCTGGTCTGACGTGGCTGTATGCCCAAGCGCCGCGCCTGTTGCCCTTCACGGCCCGACACGGTGCGCACCCTGGCTTGCTTCTGCTGGTCGTGGTCGCCCTGGTGGTAGCCGGTGGACTGAAGCAGGTGGTCTGGTTCAAGACCATGCAGCGCGTTGCGCCCACGTTGTCTGAGGAGTAGGTTTCTGTCCTACATCCGATGTAAAAGCCCCTGGCTTTTACCAAGCGCCTGTGGACTCAGTTCCCAGGCGCTTTTCTCCATTCCTGCCCTGTCGAGGAGGCTGTGCGCCTCCGTGACAGGAGACGCCGGCCTTCCTCGTCACCTACGAGGAGGTATACAATGACCTTTCAGCAAGTTCAAGGCGAGCCCCTTCACCAAGTTCAGGGCAAGCCATTTGCCCCTGTCCTGAAGCTGCCCACAATGGCAGCCCCGCTTCACCCCGTCGCCTTCACCCCGGAACAGCAACAGCGCCGCGCCCGGTTGATCCAACAGACCGGTACCGCGCTGCGCGCTGATCCCACGGTGACACGTCTACGGGGCACAATGACCCCCACGCCGCCGCGCGCGGTGTGGCTGGACTTCACGTTGTCGTATGATGCCACACCCTATTGCCTGACGTTTCCCAACACCGCGCCCACCGTAACCCTGTGGATGCCGGGACGCTTCGCGCCGTGGGAGACGCTGGCCTGCTGGACGTTGGCCGACTTTGCAACCGGCGCAGACCTGTGGGAAGCCGTGAAAGCCACCCTGGACGCGCCGGAACTGGACGTGCTCCACCGTTGGCTGGAAGACACCGGAGGTGTACCGTGAATGCCACGCTCGCCCACGAACTCCAACAACGGTTGGGCTACCACTTTGCCAACCCTGACCTGCTGCGCCTGGCCTTGACCCACAGTTCCGCCGGCGTGCAGAACTACGAACGCCTGGAACACCTGGGCGACGCGGTGCTGGAACTGGCGGTGACCTACTGGCTCTACCGCGACTTCCCGCACTTCGGGCCGGGCCAGATGAGCATCTTGCGCGCCGAGTTGGTGCGCGCTGAAAGCCTGGCGCGCTTCGCCCGGCAACTGGAACTGCCCTGGGCTGTGCGCTTGAGCCTGCGCGCCGACAGTCGTGGCTTGCGCCAGCGCACCTCGGTGCTCAGCGACGTCTTCGAGGCGGTGCTGGGTGCGGTGTTCGTGGACACGGCGCTTGACACCGGCAACACCGATTTAGCGACGGTGCAGACTGTGCTCCGTCCGTTGGTGACGCCGCTGGCCGATACCGTCATCCACCGCAACCCCGGCTTCTACCGCATATCCACTCCGGGACTCACGCTGTATCCCAGCCTGCCCTGACCCCGCATCCCGCGCGGAACGGGCAACGCCCCTAACCTGTAACTCGCAACTCGCAACTCATAACTCGCAACTCATCCCCAAGGAGGTAACTCGTATGAACCCATTGTTGTCATCCGCGTTGGCTTACACCCGCGCGGGCTTATCCGTGATTCCCTGTGACCGGCGGCGCAAACAACCGCGCCTGCGCCGGTGGAAGCCGTACCAGGACCGTCCACCCACGCCTTTCGAGGTGTGGCGCTGGTTCGGTCCCTGGACGCAGGCCGACGCCCTCGCCGTGATCACCGGTGGGGTCAGCGGCGATCTGGAAGTGCTCGACTTCGATGCGCCCGCGCTGTTCGCGCAATGGGCGACGGCGCTGATGCAGTACGACGCGACGCTGCTCGCGCGGCTGCCCGTGGGGCAGACGCAAAGCGGCGGCTACCACGTGTACTATCGTTGTGACGTGGCGATCAGCGGCAACCAGAAACTAGCCGTGGATCCAGCCAAGCCCGGCGGCAAGTTCACGCTCATCGAAACGCGCGGCGCGGGCGGCTACGTGCTGGCCCCGCCGAGCGCGGGCTACACGCTGCTGCAGGGCGACCTGACCGCGATCCCGTTTCTGAGCTGCGAAGAACGTGCGGCGCTCTTGGACACCGCGCGGCAGTTCAGCCGTGTACCGCCGGTCTGCGTGCCACGCACGGCGATGACGCCCTGGCGCTATGCAACGCAGGCCCACCGGCCCGGCGACGACTACAACCGGCGCGGGGACGTGGTGGGCATCCTGGAACGCCACGGCTGGCGCTGTGTACGCCACGTCCACGAGGCATCGTACTGGCGACGACCGGGGAAGCGGTGCGGACATTCCGCCACCTACAACTACCGCGACTCGCGCTGTTTCTACGTCTTCACCAGCAATGCCCCGCCGTTCGACCCCGCGCGGGCCTACAGCCCCTTCGCCGTGTTTGCGTTGTTGGAACACGGCGGCGACTACCACGCGGCGGCCACGGCCTTGCGGCAGTTAGGCTATGGCGGTAGCTCATAGCTATCAGCCGTCAGCGGTCAGCGTTAGCAGCGCAGCCAGCCCTTGACGTGAGGATGAGATGCACCTCCGGGCTGATGGCTGAAAGCTGAATGCTGACGGCTTTTACTCACAAGGAGAACCACGATGAACACCTTTGTCAGTCTTGTCTACGTTGAAACATTAGCCGACTTTGCTCGCGAAGTGTCCTGTGAGTGCCCGGTGCGGCTGTTGTTGTCGCACCAGACGCAAGGGCAGAGTCCCTTGTTCAGCCGCGTCTACACGTTGACGTTAGCTGGTTTCAACGCCTACCACGAACTGGTCATTCTGGCCGACACCGTGCAGATTGACCTCGACCCGCAAGGACAACAGCCCTGGACGGCGGCAGGGGAGTCCATTGCCGAGCAGGTCGCCACCTGGCGCGCCCTGGTGCGCGAGCATCTGGAAGCGCGCGGGTATACCGTGTGGCCGGCAATGTACGCGCTCCCGAAGGATTACACCGCCTTGCGGGGCACGTTCGAGTGTGTGCGCTGGCGCAAGACCGGGGACACCTGGTCGGTCGAAGCCGCCACGCCGGAAGCGGAGGCAACCCAATGCCCTACCGCTTGACCTATAATGACCGCCTGTACATCCAATGTGACGTCTGCGGGAAGGTGTATCCGCAGCTCTTTGCCGACGACTTTGCCACACCCTTGCCACCCGGCTGGGGCGGCGGGCCGTCACACGTGCGCTGTCTGTACTGTGAAGCCGACTGGCCGCAATGCGATGTGTATGGTTATGGCTGGAAATCGGGAACACCCGTGCCAATCATCGATCACTGGACCGGCGCGCGGTCAGGGCCGGTGTTCCCCGGCGAACCACCGGAGCACTACCCGCTGGGCTACTTCCGTAGCTTTGGCGCGGCCCAAGTGCCGTACTTCTCGCGCAAAGCGAAGGTGCACCTGTTGGGCCACTGGATCAGCAGCGCCGAACGGGTGTTGCCGACCCTGAGCCGCCTCGACCAACCGGCGCAAGAACGCCGCATCGCCCGCTGGCGACAGGAGTTCGACGCGCTGCTGGCCGAGATCGCAGCGGACCGTTGATTGTAACTTGAAAACATCACCCTTGCAGGAGTTGCTGCCGCTCCTGCAACGGGGGCACGTGGGCAGCAACTCCTGCACGCATCTTAAAACCAAGACTATGCAGGAGGAACAATAATGAGCACTTTGCATACTTTGCCCTTACACGAACGCCCGGCGGCGCGCTTGAGTTACGTCGGCAGCGCTGGGGTCAGCCAGGTCGAACTCCTGGCGCTTCTCATCGGTGGCCCTGACCAACTCGACATCGCGCAAGCCGTGGTGCAACGCTTTGGGGACACACTGCCCCAGGCTTTGACCGATGAACTCCTTGCCATCCCCGGCATCGGAGCGGCGACAGCGGCCCGGATACGGGCGGCTCTGGAACTGGGACGGCGGTTTGCCCACGGCCAAGACACCGACCGGCGACAGATCAGCAGTCCGAGCGACGCCGCCGACATCCTGATGGCCCTCATCGGCCATGCTGAACAGGAGTGCTTTGCCGTGCTGTATCTGGACATCCGCAACCGCGTGCAGGATCAGGAGATTCTGTATCGCGGCACGCTCAACACCACGCATATCCGTCCCGCCGAAATCTTTCGCGGTGCGGTGCGGCGCAATGCGGGCGCGGTGTTGGTCGGGCATAACCATCCTTCGGGCGACCCACGGCCTTCCCCGGAAGACCGCGACATCACCCGTACCCTGATCCAGAGCGGGAAATTGGTGGAGATAGACGTGGTGGATCACGTGATCATCGGACGTAACCGCTGGACGAGCTTGCGCCAGACTGGTGGTGAACTCTGGGAGGCGTTGCCGGGGGTGACCCGATGAACGGTGTCACACCGCTACCTGGCAAGTGGCGGGCGCGACACTCCACGGCGCTGGCCGATGAGACCCGCGCGGCAGTGGAAGCCTGTCTGAATAGCTTTGCCGCTACGAAGACGGCAACGCCGACCCCGCCGACCACTGTGTCGGCCCAATGGGAAGACCTGTTGGCCGGACGGCTGGCGCACTGCCACTTACCAGCCGGCGTCCTGGAACGCCTCATTGCCGAGGCCGTGGCCGACACGATGTCGGCAATGGCCGCGACGTTGGAACGCCAGTTGCGCTTCCGCATCCAACGCGAGCAACAGGCGCAATTGCAGACCTGTGACGATTACTGAGTGGTACTGTTGATCGTGTTGTTACATTTCTCCGCGTATTGGCCTACTCCGTAAGTGCTGACATCGTTTGACGATTCCAGCACACTGCGACTCTATGTCGCGCATCCGCAAGGGAAGCGGACGAGGACGCACAGCGTCTTTCTCCGCTTCCCCGGCCTTTTCTTCGCAGGACCGCGCTGCGTGCGGCTCTGCTTTTCGCAGAATACGTTTTTCCCCGGCAGGGAGGCACATCGTTTCCCCGCCTGGGGAGCTATGTGTGCCACCTTGCCACCATTCTATCTTGAGCAAGGAGGCTCAACCATGCAACTGACCTGTGTGAACGAAACCTTGAGTGCCGGCCTGAGCCGGGTGGGACGCGCCGCGTCTCCCCGTGCGACGGCAATGCCCATCTTGGGCCATGTTCTGTTGGATGCCACACCCGATACGCTGACCCTCGCGGCCAGCAACCTCGAATGGCACATCGTCCAACGCATTCCCGCCGTGGTCACTGAACCCGGGCGCGTCACCGTCCCCGCGGCAGCCTTCGCCGAGTGGGTCAAGATGCTGCCCGCTGGTTTGACCTCGGAACTGACGCTGGACGTCACGTCCCTCACGTTGTCAATGACCTGTGACCAGGCCAACGCGCGCTTTCGCGGCCTGGATGCAACGGAGTACCCGCTTCTGCCGGAACCCGATGCCGACAGCGTGGAAGTCGAGGCTACGGCCTTGCGCGCGGCGCTGACCCGCGTGGCGTTCGCCGCCTCGGAGGACGCCGCCCGTCCGGTGTTGATGGCCGTGCTGGCGCACTTCGCGGGACAGACCCTCACGCTGGCGGCTGCCGATGGCTACCGCCTGTCCGAGGCGCAAGTTCCGCTGGCCGCGCCGGTCACCGCGCCCTTCGATGTGCTGATTCCTGCGCCGGTCTTGGCCGAAGTCCAACGGTTGTTGGGCCGCGAAGGGACGGTGACGTTGTCCGTCACTGACCTGCGCGACCGCATCGCCTTGCACTTCGACGCGACCACGGTGGTCTCCCAAGTCGTGGCCGGGACTTACCCCAACTACAAGGCGGTGATCCCGACCAGCACGGCCACGAGCGTCACGGTGGAACGCGCGGCAGTGCTCCACGCCTGCCAGCGGGCGCGCATCTTTGCCCGCGATGTCGGCGGCCTGGTGCGGTTGCACCTCGATGACGCTGGCCTGACGGTGACGGCGGAGTCCGCCACGGGCGGCGATAGCAGCACGGTCGTGCTGGTGGTGAGCCACCAGGGACTGGCGCTGGATATTGCCTTCCGTGTGGACTTCCTCATCGAAGCGTTAGCCGCGTTGGACACCTCGCTGGTAGGACTGCGCTTCAACAGCGCCCTGCAACCGGGTGTCATTGGGCTGGCTGATGTGGATGCCTTCGTCCACGTGGTGATGCCGATGGAGATCGGTAGACGGTAGACGGTAGACAGGAGGGAGAGAATTCTCCCCGTCTACTGTTGGCTGACTATTGGCTACCCGGCCTGACAAGGCCACTCAACATCAATGTGAATCGTTGTGCAACATTAACCTGGAGACGGAAGACAACCGACTACCGACAGGGCAACACCCCCTCTTCCCCTTCTCCCTTTCCCCGCCCCGTCTACCGTCTACTGTCTACCGTCTACTCTCAAGGAGAAATCGATGAACCCTGTACTGACCTTTCAAGATGATGTTACCTCGTTGTTGACCGAGTTGCGGCGCTATCTGGCGCAGTACCCGGAGATGCCGCTGCTGTGCAGCGTGACGTACCCCTTGCCTGGCTTGCCGTTGATCCCGGAACGCGCCGAGCGCGTCTACCGCAACTACCGCCAGTATCTCCAAACGCCGTGGGGCCTCGCCGTCTACACCGACATCCGCCACTACCAGTACCCGCAGCTTTCTTACGCGGGCCTCTACACGCTGGTCGAAGTGGCGAAAGACGTCGTGTGTCCGCAGCCGACGGCGCCAGAACCCGCTGTGGCCGTGGTCAACCCGATCAATGGACTGGCCGCGGTCTACGCGGGTGACACCCTGGCGACGGAGACAATGGACGGTACGCCGGCCTGGGAAGGGAAGCTGATCTTGCCCGACCACTGGAATGCGGTCGATGTGCTGTACCAGGTACGGCTGGCGTTGGCCCAGGCGGGTGCCGCGTGGTATCCCGGTGCGTTGTACGTCGAACGAGTGGCCTATCCCTGGCTCACGCCAGAGGGCTTGCCCACGCAGACGGCCTACATCGCCAACGGGGAAGTGCGCTTGCCCGTCATCGGCTACGCCATCGACCCGCATACCGAGGCGCTCGTGTACCTGAGCCTGGTGGGGCACAAGACCGCCGCGCGCAGCATCTGGGGATCGCTGAACACGATGCACCAGCGCAAGCTGACCCTGGAAGCGCACCGCACCCAGACTACGGTGGTTTCGTCGCACAACTACGCCACCTACACCGCCAGCGTGGACGCCGACACGGGCCTGCTGCGGATGCAGATCGTGGAACGCCGCGCCTGCGCCGCCGATGTGGAGGACTGGGTCTACCTGGTCACCCCACCGGGCCTGGACGCAGCGGCGGTCAATGCGGCCTTCGCCGCGCGCCTCAGCGCCGTGTTGCCTATCGGCGTGCCGGCGCAATGGGGCGGCAAGTTGCGCGAGGCCGGCGACGATCTGGGCCTGGTGCGGCGGTGCTTGTGCGGTGGGGACGTGGGCGCAGCCTACGCGCTCACCGCTGATGAACAATGGCTGGACGTGATCGCAGGCTTGTTGCGCGACGATCCGGCCTTCGTGATTCCTGAGACGTTGTAAGCGTGATCTTACGCGGTTTGTTCCTTTGGACAGGATTAACAGGATAAAAAAGTTGGCAGCAAGCCTTTCCTAATCCTGAAAATCCTGTTAATCCTGTCAGAAAATGACACACCACGTCACGCCTGATC
Source organism: Chloroflexota bacterium (assembly GCA_019873725.1). Classification (GTDB taxonomy): domain Bacteria; phylum Chloroflexota; class Anaerolineae; order B4-G1; family SLSP01; genus DSWT01. The sequence goes on from JAIOAS010000002.1 coordinate 61,825, forward strand.
TTACACACCGGGGGATGCACCATGCATTCCCCCGGTGGGAATGTACGGTGTGTCCTCCGTTGGTCAATCATCAAATCTGCAAATCACCCAATCATCAAATCACATCAATGGAGGTATACGAAATGGCACGTCTAATCAATGCTGAAGTGTTGGGGTTCTTCGCGACCCCACCAAATGTCACCGCGCTCATCGCGGAATGGTTACAGGCCCCACAAGGCGAAAAACTGTGGCGGCTCCTCGATCCCTGCTGTGGCGAAGGCGTGGCTGCCGCGCAACTGGCGACTGCGCTCGGCGGCCCGGTACAAACCTGGGGCGTCGAACTGAGTCCCAAGCGTGCCGAACGCGCCGCAGCGGTGCTGGACAAGGTCCACAACACCGCCTGGCAAGCCACGCGGGTGAGTAAGGAATCCGTGTCGTTGCTATTGTTGAACCCCCCGTATGACAGCGACCTGGACGGCGACAGCAAGCGCCTGGAAATCGAATTCCTGCGCACGGCGCTGCCCACGTTGGTCCACGGCGGGGTCCTGGTCTACATCGTGCCCCAACACCTGTTGGGCTACCGCGACGTGGCGCGGCTGTTGTCCGGCCACTTTGAGAACATCGTCGTGCGCCGTTTTCCCGACGGCGAGTACGAACGCTTCAAGCAAGTCGTGGTGCTGGCACGGCGCAAGCCCTACAGCACGCCGACCGAGGAAAGCCTGGATGTCTTGCGCGCCTTGCGCGACGCCGACCTGCCGCCGTTGGCCGCACCGCCCGAACGCTGGCGACGCGAGTTACCTGCTGCGCCGCTGAAGGCGAAGTGTGTGCGCATCGACCTCAGCGACCGCGAGCAGGTGGCTCTGGGCTACGCCCTGGACTGGCCGGATGCGCTGCGCCAGGCGTTGCAACCGCAAAGCCAGACCCCTTTCTGCCCCCCGATCCCGCTCAAGAAAGGGCACGTGGCGATGCTGATGGCCTCCGGGCTGATGGGCACCTTGCTCATCCGCAAGGACGGGCAGCGGCTCTTGGTCAAGGGCCGCGTGCGCAAGGCGCAGGACGTGAGCACCGAGGAAACGGAGAAAGGCGACGTGATCACCATCCGCCGCGACCGCTTCACCACCACGGTGGGCGTCGTGTCCGCTGACGGTGTGCAAGTGCTCGACGACGTAGCCGGGTTGACTGCCTTTATGGAAGACTACGGCGAGGAAATCGCTGCCGAAATCCTGAAGCATCCCCCGCGCTACGACTTGAAGCCGACAACGGCAGAATGGCAACACCTGAGCACGCTGGGCAAGAACCGTGCGGCGCTGCCAGGCCAGGCCGAAGCCGGGTTGCTGCCAGTGCAGAAGCACGTGACGATTGCACTGACACGCACGTTGCAAGCGCGGAAAAACGCCCTGATCCAGGGCGAAATGGGTTGTGGGAAGACCACGATTGGCCTGGCGACCATCGATGCGCTCAACGCCTACCCCGCACTGGTCGTTGGTCCGCCGCACCTGGTGGAGAAGTGGCTGCGTGAGGCCGCCGAGGTCATCCCCGGTGTGCAGGTGCGCGAGTTGCGCAAGGTGGGGCGCAATGGCGACCCGCACGATATCAACGATGCACGCGAGTTTGTTGAAGACTGGCAAGCCGGGCGCTTGGGCGACAAGGCCATCGCCGTCATCTCCGAGACCAGCGCCAAGCTGGGATCAGGGTGGCGCGGGGCCACCGCGACGCGCTACATGCTGCTGCGGCCTAAGCCACGCCGCGATGAACGCGAGGTCGATCCGGCGCAGGTGCAGCGGGAGCAGTTCCGCAAGGCCGTGCAAGCCTACAAGGAAGCACGAAGAGTGCTCCTGGAACTCAGCACCGGCGACGATGCCACCGCTGTGGCGCAGCAACGCGCTACGGTGGAGCGACTACGGAAAGCAGCATTGCAAGTCGCCACGACCATCCCGGTGTGTCCTGACTGTGGCAAAGTGCAACAGGAGCGCAATGGTTTGCTCTTGACGGCGAAGCTGTTCGACAAGCAGCCACGCCACTGCGACCGTCCCGGCATCGGCTGGGCGCGGGATGCGCAAGGCAGCAAGCTACGCGACGACGACGGCCAACCCACGTGGGTCTGGGACGTCGAACACGAACACGCGCCGCGCTGTACCAATGCGTTGTTCCAGTTCGGGGATCAGTTCCGCCGTTGGCCCATCGCCGACTATGTACGTCGCAAGTGTCGCCACGTCTTCAAGCTGCTGATCGCCGACGAGGTGCATCAGTTCCGCAGCAAGGACAGCGACCGCGGCCAAGCCTTCCATCACTTGATCACGGCGACCAGATACCATCTGGGAATGACAGGGACGGTCTACGGGGGGAAGTCCACCTCGGTCTTCTACCTCTTCTACCGCCTGTTCCCCCAGGTGCGTAACGCCTTCCCCTTCAATGGGGAGAAGCAGTGGGCGGCTAAGTACGGGGTGCTGGAAACGCGGCAGTATGGGGCCAAGGGCGCGACCGACGACGACAGCGCCGAGTTCGGGAGCTTCAATGCCACCCGGCGCGGGCACGTTACCGTCACCGAAAAGCCCGGCGTCTCCCCTGCGATCCTCTCGCAGATCGTGGATCACGCGATCTTCCTATCCTTGAAAGACCTCGGCGTGGGCCTCCCGGCCTACCGCGAGGAAGCCTTGCCCCTGGCGATGACCCCGGAGCAGGCCGCGCAGTACCAGCGAATGGAAGGGGCGCTGCGCCTGCAAGCGCGGCAGTACCCCAGTTGGCTATCCACGTGGCTGCAATGGTCGCTGTCGCGGCCTAACTCTGCCTTCCGCCCGGAAATCGTGGAGAAGCAGCGCCGGGACGACGAGGGCAATGTCATCGACGTGACCGCGTTTATGGAGTTGCCGGAGATTGTTGCCGGGGTGGATGCCACGACCAATTCTTCGGGTGAAGTGGTGTACGTGCCCAACGGCACTGCGCCACTGCCCAAGGAAGCCTGGTTGGTGGACTTCATCAAGGCCGAGAAAGCCGTGGGGCGCAAGACGCTGGTCTTCGTGCGCCAGACGGCCACGCGCGACATCCAGCCACGTATCCAGGCGGTGCTACGCCAGGCGCAGCTACGCGCGCAGGTGCTCTACGCTAACGTGGACACCCGCAAGCGCGAAGCCTGGGTCAACCGCCACGCGCCGGGGTTGGATGCCTTGATCTGCAATCCAGCTTTAATCGAAACTGGACTGGACCTTGTCCAGTTCGCCACCGTCATCTTTTTCGAAATGACCTATGATCTCTATGGCCTCTGGCAGGCAATGCGTCGTGTGTGGCGCTTGGGACAATCACAGCCTGTCAAGATCGTCTTTACCTCGTACAGCGGGACACTGGAAGAACAAGCGTTGAAGTTGATGGGCGCGAAGATGAAAGCGGCGCAACTAATGTACGGCGACGAGGTGGGCGGCGCAATCGTGCCTGACGATGGGGAGAACTTCCTCACCGAGTTGGCGCGCGCGGTGCTCGCCGAGCAAGCCTTGCCCGACCTGAAGGCGCTCTTTGCCGAGGCGCGGCCCGAAACGGGCAGTCCCCTGGGCAGTCCCACGGCGGTCAGCCCGCGCTTGCCGGTCATCAATGCCGACCAGGTGCGCCACCTGTGGGAAGTGCAACGCGCCCGCGAGGTCGCCAGGGCGCTACAACGCCAGGAACGGCGGCAGCAGCGCGTCGTGCAGCAATTGCACCAGGCTGGCTTCAATGTCCAACAGTTGGGAATGTTTTAGGAGCCGTCAGCAATCAGCCGTCAGCGGTCAGCTTCTGGCTGGTCGCTGATGTCTGGCTGATCGCTGAAAGCTGATCGCTGAACGCTAACAGGAGAATAACGATGAACGTATCGAATACGCTGTTCGAAGACCTGGAGATGCCGGTGATCTTCACGTACACCCGTGCCCAAGCCCTGGAAGACGGCGTGCTCGTCGATGTATCCGAGACGGCGCGCGAGGCCGGCTTTGTCTGGCCGGTGGCCCTCACCGCTGCGGTGTGGGCGCTGGTGGAAGACATTCCGCACCGTTATCGCGCCTGGCAGACCGTCGAGGGGCGCACATATGACGTCCTGTGGATGGCCTACTGTGCCATTCGCAGCGCTGAACACCACGGCACGGAATTGCGCTACACGTTGTTGTTGGATCACGGGCGGCATCGTTACCTGACGCTCAAACTGGTCACCGGCCCTGGTGACCACGGCGAGCCGGTGGTGACGATTATGTTGCCGCATGAGGATTGAGGTTTCTGCCCACCCTGGCGACCATTGGTTGCCCTTTACGACAAAGACCCTGTGTTACGACACGGGGTCTTTTTCTTGGTTTTCAGCCGTCAGTCTTTGAGTAATTACGGCTGATAGACTTGTTCTGTATAACTCAAGCTCTGAATCGCGCCTTCGAATTGCGCCAGGCGTTGACAAGTTTCAGGGGGCGTGCAAAGATACAATTCCGAGGCATCTTCTCGATATGCGCTCGCCAGATAGTGCGTTGCATCTACCCAGCCGTAGACACGATCAACGCTGAGGGCAATAGGAGCGTGTAAATCATACGTATCAACGATGTAAGGGAGATAATTATTATCCACAAGCAAAAGCCAGTGACCGTCAGGTGACCATCGCACGGAATCTGGAAATGACAACATCCCTTCCGAACCAGGGATGACCTGATCTCCACTGCCATCGCGATTGGCTATGTGGATGCTGTACGGGTAAGCATCACGGTTATCATTGTAGATCAAGCGTTCAGTGTTTGGCTGCCACACGACATTGAAGGCATTGGATAAGCGTCCGAGTTGCACTCGGGGGGCTTCAACGGGAATCCACCACAGTTCCAGGCCTTGACCTGCTGTGTCAGCGTATGGAAATGCTGCGACCAAACCACTGCTATCACCAGCCCATTTTAGATAGAATGGAAACAACGATTTGAGCAAGACCTGGTTCTTCATACTCTCTACATGCCACAGGGTAATTGAACTATCGCCATACCCTCCCCAGGGGGTAGATGTTGCAATCCACTTGCCGTCAGGTGAAAAATGCGGTGTCCCCCCGTCGCGCTCGGTGATTTGCGTGACTGTTCCGTCTACGACATCCACATTCCACAAATCGCCAAAATACATATGCTTAATATCCCCACCACACGTGAAAGCGACATAACTTGAATCCGGCGACCATGTCCGGTCATAGATAAAACAAGTCTTTCCGTCTTCAGGTGAGAGTAACCGCCTTTCAGTATGATTGTGCGTATCGATGAGCCAATATTGTGGTACGGTTGAGTATTCTTCAGGATCACGGACGACAACTATCCAGTGGCCATCCGGCGAGATGTCAGGAGAATAACCCTGAGTGAACAACTGTGGCGCTTTGTTTTCAATCAGTAGCCAGACGGTTTCGTTTTGTAGAGCGACAACGAGAGACCCAAACGGGTAAGCGATCTCTGGTGTACTTGTAGTCGATGGTGAAGACGCAGCCTGGTTCTGATGTTGTATTTCCAGTGTGACTGGGTCGGAGGGCGTAACGTCTGGGGTTGCCTCAACTGACAGAATGGGTGCAGTTGGACTTGGCAGGACTTTGGGTACTGTACCACGCCAACTGCTGCAGGCACTCAAGACGATGACACAGCAAATGACGATGACGATTCTTTTCACCAACGGCATTGTAATCTTCATCGGGTCACACATCTTTCTTACTCCCTGCGATTACTGGGTGGCTGTGTACAGAAGACCCTATGTCACAACACGGGGTCTTTTTCTTGGTCTTCCTCCGTGAAGGCAGCGGTATACGGCAAGGACGTTTCCAGGCCCCACCACATTGCCGCGCGGCGCAGGTCAATGTGAGCGACCAACATAGTCCACACTGCGGCGACTAGTCCCCCTACCGTCCAGTATGGCATATACCCTTTTTGCCACACTGCAAGCACCATTGCTGCCGTCAGACAAATGCCAGCGAGATACGCGCCCACGAAACGCGTTGCCAGGCGCTTGACGGTTGCCCATTCCACCGCCCCAACGCGCAGGTTCAGTTGCTGTCCGTTCTGTCGCCACAACGTGTCGCTCATCCACGACCAGATAAAGCGCATTCCCCGCCGCCCTTCCGTTCCGGGCAACGTAAAAGAATACCACGGCCAGTTCACAGTTGACTTGGGCTTGCGCAAGGCCGGCCACCACCAACGCATGCGGAAAGGCAATCGATAGCGCCACGGCCAGCTCATAAAGCGTAACCGTTGCCACAACGGCCACTGCTGCGCCTTGTCCGCGGCGAAATCACGGATGAGCCAATGCACCGTGTATTCGCCGGGAAAACCCGGCGCGGGGCGTGCCAATTGCATCGCCGTCAGGATTTTCCAGACCAGCGCCGCCTCACTGGCAGATAGTCCCCACGCGGCCTGCGACAAGGGTAGATCATAGTGCAGAAAATACGGCAGACAGCCCAACGTTGCCAGAGCGTATTGATGACGTTCGTTCAGGCGTTCCCAATCCATTTCCAGTGTGGCCCATACGTTGCTGTTTTCGTTAGCGAGGAACCGCTGCGCTTGCGCGCGTAGCGCCAGGTCGGTAATGATGCCGTGGATTTTGCTCCACTCAAGGTCGAGGGTTGCGGCCGCGGAAGCGGCAATGACGGTGAGGTAGGGGTGGTATTCCAGCAAGGCTAAAACTGCCTCGGCTGTCGGACGCTGTGCCTCCGGGACCGTCACAATCTTTTCAACGAGCGCCCAGGCCTCATCCCGTTCCAGTTCCCCAATCATCACCCAGGCTTTCTCCGGAATACGCAATATGGCCATATCGCGGACCGCGCGCGCTGTCACGACGATGATGACGTGCGGGCCGAGTGCGTGCAGGGGCGCGACGACAGTAGGGTTGACGACGTTATCCAGTAACAGCAAGATGGGTTGGGCCGGTAGGACATCGCGCAATGCAGCGATGCTTTCAGCGTTGTCCACATTGCCATTGGGGAGTTCTTGCCCAAATGCCTGAGCGATGCGTTGCGCCAGTCGGTGCGTAGTCGTCGTTTGTCGCAATTCGATCCAGCGCACATTACCGGCAAAGGCGGCTTGAATAGCAGCATCGTGTCCGAGCGCGGCTAACAACGTACTTTTCCCTACCCCCGTCATTCCCAACAGCGCAACCCACCCACCGCGCTCGCGCCGGTCCAAAGTCAGCTTTCTCAAGGTTGCCAGCTTGTTCTGCCGTGAAATGTATTGCTCAGGTAATGGGGGGACGACGGTCATAGTGTTGAGCCGGCTGCCGGCCGCGGGGACAGTGGCACTGGTTGTAAGTTTCGCCGGGGTGCGCTTAGACTCGAAAATTTCGGCCAGGGCCTTGTCGCAGTATCGGGCCATGTCAGCCTCACGGCATAGATCGACGACCCATTGCTCTCCCAGTTCGGGAGCGGCTTCGAGACAAACGGCGGCAAAGCGCGTCAGATCATCATAGCGCCGCACAGTACGACCGCGTCGCCAGCCGTTCACAGTCGCTGGACCAACACCGATTGCCACACCAATGTTTTGTTCCGCCTCACCTAGCAGGTTCAGGTCCTTGGCGTGTTGGTAGGCGCGGATGCCCCGATCAGCCAGGGCCGCAAACTCACTGTTTTTTCCGGCCTGTTTTGACATTTCGTCACCTCAGTTCTGTGTGGAAAATCCGTCACCGAGCGACGAATTTTCCGGCAGCGAGTGCTGAAAAATTCGTAACATCCCGAGGAATCATCGGAAGCGTTTGCGAGTAGGATAAGGAGTGTTGTGTTACTGCTACCGTTAGTTGTAGAGGATTTGGCCGAAATGTCAAACGGGCGTTGACGGCGCAGTGACACACAGCAAGGGGACGTTAACAGGTGAATAGTGTAGGTAGGCGATGAAATTACCGGTTTGGCAGAAATTGGGGCTTGACAGTTCACTCGTCTGAACTATAATAAGGGTATGGAATCGGAAATGAAATCATCACAACTCTGGACTGCGACTTCGTTGGCAGCGGCAGCCGGTGTAGCAAATGGTTATGTTGCACGGCTTTGTCGCACAGGGAAAATTAGTGCGCAGAAGTTCGGTTCAGTTTGGATGATCACCTACGAAGAAGGACAACGCTGGCTTGATCAACGAGCCACAAAGTCCAAGTCTCAAGATGTAGCTTTAACAACCGAAGCATAACTTAAGGGCACGCCTGGTGGGTGCTGGCAACACCCACCAGACGCTAACCCGACCGTTGCCGTGACAACGGTGGGCTACCCTGATTATACCATGAACGCAACGGTGTGTTGCGCCGTTTTTTCGGCGCACAGCACCTCCTTGAGGCAATGCAGCTCTAGGACTTAGCGTTACAGGGAATATGACGGCCTACCTATGCCAGACAACGGCACGGTAGGCCGTTTTTGTTTGCCTGTAATCCAAAGCTAATCCTAAACCAACTCAAGGAGGTTTTCAAATGTACACTGGAATCGACATTGGCTACAATGCCACCAAAGCGGTGACCGAGCGTCGCCGCACCACGTTCCCCTCAGTAGTCGGCACTCCCGACCGCGCCAGCTTTGCCCTCAATGGAAACAGCGAACAGGCGCTGGTTCTCATTGCCCCTGCCCACGCCCTCGTCGGCGAGGAAGCGGTGAACCAGTCGCGCTTCCTCAACCGCCGCGAGGATCGTCGCTGGATCGAGAGCGAGGAATGGCTGACTTTGTTCCACGCGGCCCTCACCGAACTAACGACTGCTACGGCGGTAGACATTGACCTGGTGACCGGCCTGCCCGTGGCCTTCTACAGTGACAAAACCCAAGTCCAGGAACGCCTCTTGGGAGAGCATCGTGTACAGCGCGAAGGCCGGCGTGGACAACTCCTGCGAGTTACCAACGCGCGCGTCATTCCACAGCCCTTTGGGTCACTCCTCGCCGAAGTCCTCGACGAGCAGGGACAGATTCAGCGGCCTGACCTGGCGCACGCCTCAGTGGGCCTCATCGACATCGGCGGCAAGACTTGCAATCTTTTGAGCGTCAGCCGGCTTTCCGAGATCGGGCGCGAGACCGCCAGTGTGAACGTCGGCGGCTGGACGCTGGTGCGCGCGGTGCGGCAGTGGCTGGCCCAAGCCTATCCTGGCTTGGACGATCTGCGTGATCACCAACTCGCCAGCGCGATCCAGGCGCGCAGCATCCGCTACTATGGCGAACCGGTAGCCGACTTTGCGACCGTTGTGGACGACCTGGCTGCCGACCTCGCAGGGCAGATACTCGGCGAAGCCTCGCACCTGTGGAACGGCGGCGCGACGCTGGATGCCATTCGCCTCACCGGCGGCGGCGCGTTGCTCCTGGGCACACACATCCAGCGCCATTGGCCGCACGCCCAAGTCGTCGCCGAGCCGATCTACGGCAATGCGCTGGGTTACTGGAAGCTGGCGCGCCGTTTGTGGGGCAAGTAATACTTTTTCATACTGCCCGACACCAGAAGTTATGAAAAAGTATGCACAGATGAGGAGACCACAATGTTAGTACGACGCACTTTCAGTTTGGATACCCAACGTGACGCGGCGCTGCTCGCCTGGTTGGACGCGCAGGACAACCTTAGTGAGACTGTGCGCGTCGCACTGCGGAATCACTATGACGCATCCCAGGTGACGTTGGCCGACGTGTATCGCGCGGTGCAAGCGGTGGAACAGCGGTTGGCGGCGGGAGTAGTTCTTGGTGCTCCCCAACCCCAACTTGCTGAAGACCCCGACCTGGCCGATGCCCTGGATAACTTGGGGCTATGAACGAGGAGGATAACAATGCGTAGTCTACGCCCGTATCTCGAATTACGTGCCGATCTGGTGGAAAGCATCCTCGGCGCACATCGCACGCCGGGTCGCGTGACCGGTGGCACAGTAGGACCGCGCTTGATTCGCTTCTACATCCAACCCGCGCCCCACGTGCGCTTTGCCAGCATCCAACGCCTGAGCGAGGATTTGGCATTAGGCTTACGTGTGCCCCAGGTGCGTCTCAGTCGCGGCATTGAAGGCGTGATCCTGGAATTCGACCACCCCGATCCCCGCCCGGTGACGCTGGCCGGTGTCCTGCAAGACGTATCACCGCTGCCCATTGCCACGGCCTTGCTGGGCCTCAATGAGCACAGCGCCCCTTTGCTTGCACGTCTACCGTCGCCTGATGTGGCGCACATCCTGATCTCTGGGACGACGGGCTGCGGCAAGTCGGTGCTGCTGCGCACGATTGCTGCCAGCTTACTCCTGGGTAACACCCCAGAGGTCGTGCGCTTGCTGCTCATTGATCCCAAAGGACGCACGTTTCCGGCGTCTTTCAACGCCGCCCACCTGGTGCGCCCGGTCATCACTGAGCCGTCCGCCGCGGTGGAAGCCTTGCGCTCCCTGGTGCGCTTGCTGACCGTCCGTGACCAGCGGGGCGAGACCTTGCCGCATATTGTTGTGTGCATCGATGAGTTAGCCGATTTGGTGATGAGTGGCGACGGGGTAAGCAGTCCACTGGAACGCCTGGTGCAGCGGGGACGCGAAGCCGGGCTTCACCTGATCGCGGCCACGCAGCGTCCTTCGGCAGCGATTCTGTCAGGCATTGTGCGCGCCAACTTCCCGCTGCGGATCGTGGGCAAGGTTGTCAGCGCCGACGATGCGCGTATCGCCGCCGGACGTGGAGGCACTGGCGCGGAACGCTTGCAGGGGCGCGGCGACTTCCTGGCGGTGTGTGGCGAGCAGATCACGCGCTTCCAGGCCGCGTACAGCACGGCGCAAGATCTGCCCGGCAATGGGCACTTCCCCGCAACATCGCGCCTGGCCTTGCCTGAACCTGAAGTGGCAGTGGAAGAAGCACCGGCATCCAGCGAGCACGATGTAGCGCAGTTAGCGGCGCGGCTTGCGCCCTGGTGGGCGCAGCACGGCGGCGAATGGGGCAGCAAGAGTAAAGCCTTGCACTATCTCTTTGGTGAAGATGTGTCAGCCGGGGGCTGGCATTGGCAAATGACGCAGGCGGCCATTGACCGCCTGACGACTTCTTCTTCGTGAACTTCTACGGCCCTGTCACCGCCAGAAACAAGGGTATGGGGCGTAGAAATCGGGGAAGAAGAAGGTTTTTACCGACAGGAGAGGGAACGATGCGTATTCGAGACAACGGCTATGACTATTACGATGAACGGCCACGATTGGGACAACGCTTGGGGCGGTTTGTGGCGCTGGTCGGCGTGGTGTTTGCGGTGGTCGCGGCGGTGGTTGTCGTCCAGCGACTCAGCGACGACACGCTGGCGTTGATCATTGGGCTACTACTGGCAGGCGTGCCCTTGTTGGCGATTATCGGGCTGCTGATCTTTGTGTTGGCCAAGCGAGGACAGCGCCAACCTCCGCAGCAGATGACGATCCCGCCGATCATTATGCAGCTTCCCCAGCAGCCCCAGCAACCGGCGTTGCCGGACTACGGCTTGCCGTGGGAGGGGACGATGCAACGGGCAGGGATGCGGCAGTGGGAGGTCATTGGGGAGGAGTAAGGAGATAATGTAGTGATGAACATAATTGTGGCTTTTGTCGAGCCAGGTTGATAGAAGTACTAAAAAATGCGCAAGGAGTGAAAAGAATGGCTAAACGAGCGGTTTTATATGCACGTGTGAGCGGTGATGATCGACAAAAAGAACATCGCAATCTTTCTGGACAATTGGATATGTGTCGAAAGTATGCACTGGAGTGTGGCTATGAAGTAGTGACTGAACTTGCTGAAGATGACCGAGGTGCTTCGGGTGCGTCATTTGACCTTCCGCAACTTGGTCATGTTCTAGAAATGGCCCGCGGTCATGAATTCGATGTTTTAGTGACTCGAGAAATAGATCGTCTTTCCCGTAAACTTTCTAAACAGTTGATTGTGGAACAGGAACTCAAACGGGCAAAAGTACAAATTGAGTATGTGTTGGGGGAATACCCTGATACTCCTGAAGGAAACCTGATGAAGCATGTTCGCGCAGTTGTCGCAGAATATGAACGTGAAAAAATAAACGAGCGTACGATGCGCGCCAGGAAATTGAAAGTTGAGTCAGGAAATGTTATCGTTCACGGGCGTCCTCCTTATGGTTATCGTCTCGAGAAGGTTGGTGGTAAGAATCAACTGGTGATTTATGAGCCGGAGGCTAAAATCGTTAAGTTGATTTTCGAGTGGTATCTCGAAGGCGATGAAGCAAATAAGCCGCTGCCTTTTAGTGAGATCGCACGACGCTTAACACAAATGGGTGTCCCTACTTCTGGAGATGGCAACAAATTAGTCCATAAAGAGCGTTCAACTGGAGAGTGGTGCAGATCGTCTGTAGCAGCGATTATCTCTAACGAGACTTACACAGGTACTTGGTATTATGGGAAGTATGAGCGAGAAGGAAATATCAAGTTAGTTAAGCGGCCTAGAGAAGATTGGATCGCCGTTGATGTGCCTGCAATCATTGATCAGAAAACATTCAGGAGGGCAAAAATGCAACGAAAAAACAACCAGGAGCTTTCTCCGCGAAATAGGAAAAACAACTATCTGTTATCGGGACATCTAGTCTGTGGAACGTGCGGGTACAGAATGAGTGGAATGGTTAATAACAATGGATATAAGCCATACTGGTATTATCGGTGCAATGGTAGTGGAAAACGGCAAGTAAGGCCATGCAAATCGCCTTCATTCAATATGGAAACGGTCGACAATGTTGTTTGGGCGTATTTGGTATCCATTTTTCTGGATCCAGAGGCACTTAGAGCGGGACTGCAGGAACAACAAACTAGAATACTTGAGGAACAACGCCCTTTGCAAGATCGTTTGGATATTGTCGATGAGTTGATACAGGAGACTCGAACGCAGCTAGACCGACTCTTGGATTTGTATTTGGGTGGTGAATTCACTAAGGAGCTATTGGCAGAACGTAAGCATCGTTTAGAGGAGACTTTGTCTTCTCTAGCTCAAGAACGAGTTGCACTTACAACTCAACTGGATACGGCGACGTTATCTAGTGAGCAAATTGATGACATAATGGAATTTGCCGACCACATCAATCGTGGGCTCGAAATAGTCAAAAATCAAGACGATCTCGAAACAAAGCAACGGCTCTTGGATTGGTTAGCGGTTAAAGTGACATTGGCTGTCGAAAATGGGGAAAAAATCGCTTATGTTCAGCACATTTTTGATACTGATCGATTACTGATTACGAACACAACATCTTGATGTTGTGACAACCCTGCTGCTCCAGATCGAGCATCATTGCTGCCAGGCTCTGTGGCGTCACCGGTCGCCCGGCCACGCGCTGGCTGATGTCGTCGTTTTGGCAGTACTGGCAATGCAGGTTGCAGCCCGAAAAGAAGATCGTGCCGGAGCCGTAGCGCCCGCGCAGGACGTCCTCTTCGCCGTGATGCGGGCCGTAGCTGGCGACGTAAGCCGTCGCACCGATGCGACAGGGGCCGGGGCGTTGCGTGCGATCGATGCCACAGTTGTTGCCGCAGAGATGGCAGTCGTGCAGCGCGGCTTCGGCTGCGGCGACGCGGTGTGCAAGTTCACCGTTCTTCAGCAATGACAGATAAACCGGA
>JAIOAS010000003.1:0-48656 GCA_019873725.1 Chloroflexota bacterium
TCAACTATGTGCTGAGCCGTCCCAAGTACACAATGTGCTGAGCCGTTCTCAAGAGTAACTGTCAACTATGTGCTGAGACTTTTAAAGTACACTATGTCCTGAGACTAACCAATTACTCATTACCGATTACTCATTACTCATTACCGATTACTGTAACACAAAGACCGAGGCGACAAGATGACCAAGAAACCGGAGCAACGACCCTATTATCGCACAGCCGCCTTGCTGGGCGCGCAACAGCAGCCATACGGCGGCCTGCGCCTGCCGGCACAACCGCGCGCGTCCGGTTATCGCGCTCGCCGGTCGGAGCTACACCTGGCTATGCCGTGGAAGTTCATTGCGACGTTCGCGCTGATCGGCATGGCGGTGCTCTGGCTCCTGTTGGATAACCAATGGTATTTGATGGGTGAAGATATTCGCGTGATCGGAGCCAGTTCCCCGGAAACGGCCAGGCAGGTAGCCATCGCCTCGGATTTGCTCGGCTGGCACGGCCTGCGCCTGCGTCCCGCTGCTGCTACGACGGCGATCACAGCACAAGTGCCGGCCATCATCGCGGCCCAAGTCGAGTGCAATCGCTTCCCGGCGGAATGTGTCATCCGCGTGCAGGAACGCGAGCCGGTCCTCAACTGGATCGCAGAACAGGGTGGCGGGCAAAACCTGGCCGCCACTACCACGGGTATCTATTGGATCGACGCCACGGGCGTACTCATGCCCGCTCACGAAGTACGCGCCGGGCTACCCGTAGTGCGCGGTCCGCTGCCCGCTCTGGAAGAGAGCAGCAGCAGCCGTGAGCGCGTCGCCGTGCTGGAGGGGGTAACGGCGTTGGCCGCTCTCGGCGTCGACTCGACAGCAGACGGAAACGGCCTGGAATACCACCCGGAGCGCGGCCTCATCTGGACCGATCCTCAGGGCCGGCGGGTCGCTTTCGGTGTCGGAGCGAATATGGAAGCCAGATGGAACATCTACGTCACGCTCATCGCGCATCTGGAAGCGCGCGCCGCTGCCGGCAACGGCGTCTTCCCCTGGACGATCGACGTGCGCTTCCCGGAAGCTCCAACGTACTCACTCGAACGCTTGTGGTAAGGTAAAGGGGGTGTTAATGTGGAACGTTCGGTCGTAGGCATTGATATTGGCAGTCACCGCATCCTGGTTTTGGTGGGCGAAGTGCCGGAGAGCGTCGCCGCGGCGGGGGAAGGCACGCGCATCGTCGGCGTGGGCAGCGTCCCCAGCCGGGGCATCAAGAAAGGCGTCGTCGTCAATGTCGCCGAGGCGACCGCGGCCATCGCCGAAGCGGTAGAACGCGCCGAGCAAAGCTCCGGCTACCAGATCGAGCGTGCTTATGTCGGCGTGACGGGGGCGCACATCAGCTCGCGCAACAGCCAGGGCGTGGTCGGCGTGGCGCGGCGCGACCGGGGCATCACGCCCGACGATGTGGATCGCGTCTTGGAGGCCGCCGGCGCCATCGTGCTGCCGCAGAACCAGGAATTGATCCACATCATTCCCCGCAGCTACACGGTGGACGGGCAACAGGGCGTGCGCGACCCGCTGGGGATGCACGGCTTTCGCCTGGAGGTCGAAGCCCACGTGGTGATGGGGTCGAGCACGGCGGTGCAGAACTTGCGCAAGTGCGTGCAAGGCGCGGGCATCGAGGTCAGCGAACTGGTGCTCACCGGGCTGGCATCGGGCAAGGCGATACTCTCGGACACGGAGAAGGAAATGGGTGTGGTGCTGGTCGATATTGGGGAAGGCACCACCGACATCGCCATCTTCATCGAGGGGACGGTATGGCACACGCGCTCACTGGCGCTGGGCGGCGAATACATCACCAACGACATCGCCATCGGCCTGCGGCTGCCGCCTGAAGTCGCCGAACAGGTAAAGATTCACCACGGGCATGCGTTGGCGGCACAGGTCGCCGAAGAGGAACGCTTCACCATCTCCCCCTACGGCGAAGGCAGCCCGGTGGTGGTGCCCCGCTGGAAACTCGCGCAGATCGTCCAGGCGCGCTGCGAGGAAATTCTGGAAAACGTGCAGCAAGAGATCAAACGTTCCGGGTACGATGGCCTGCTGCCGGCGGGATTGGTGTTGTGCGGCGGAACGGCGCAGTTGCCGGGCCTGCGCGAGCTGGCGCGTGATATGTTCCAGTTGCCGGTGCAGATTGGCATCCCCAAAAATATCACTGGCCTGACCGATCAGGTCGTCAACCCGGCTGCCGCCGTCGCGGTTGGATTGGTGGAGTGGACGCCCATGTGGGAAGAAGGCGGTGGGGGATGGCGCACCGTGCGCATCCCATGGTGGAAACGACTGGGGCCCTGGCTGAAGACATTGTTGCCGGGATGAGGGGTAAAGAGTAAAGAGTGATGAGTAAAGAGTGATGGAAAGAAAACTCATTTCTCATTTCTCATTTCTCATTTCTCATTTCTCACTTTGTAATTTCTGTTGTTCAGAAGGAAGGGGTAACAATGAATTATAGGAGCTTGTCATCACAACGGAAAACATATTTTGATGGAGGTGCGACTATGGGTAACAAGGGAGAGAACTTTGCTCAGATCCGCGTCGTTGGCGTGGGGGGCGGCGGTAGCAACGCCGTCAATCGGATGATTGCCGAGGGGCTTCAGGGCGTGGATTTCATCGCCGTGAACACCGACGCGCAAGCCCTGATGTTGTGCAATGCGCCCAAGCTGCTGCGCATCGGCGACACGGTCACACGCGGGCTGGGCGCAGGCGGGAACCCCGAGGAAGGCCGCAAAGCTGCCGAGGAATCGCAAGACGAAATCCGCGACATGCTGCAAGGCTCCGACATGGTCTTCGTGACCGCCGGGATGGGGGGCGGCACCGGCACGGGCGCGGCGCCGATCATCGCCCGCATTGCCAAAGAGGAGCTGAAGGCCCTCACCATCGGCGTGGTGACGCGCCCCTTCCAGTTCGAAGGCGCCAAGCGCGCCCGCTCGGCTGCCGAAGGCATCGAGGCCCTCAAGCAAGTGGTCGACACCCTCATCGTCATCCCCAACGACCGCCTGCTGGAGATCACGGAGAAGCGCGTCTCGCTGACCGATGCGTTCCGCGTAGCCGACGACGTGCTGCGCCAGGGCATCCAGGGCATCACCGAAGTCATCACCGTGCCCGGCCTGATCAACCTGGACTTCGCCGACGTGAAGGCGATCATGCAGGAAGGCGGGGCCGCGTTGATGGCGGTGGGAAGAGCCGCGGGTGAAAATCGTGCGCTCGAAGCCGCGCAGCAGGCCATCTCCAGCCGCCTGCTGGACATCACCATCGATGGGGCGCGGGGCATCCTCTTCAACATCACCGGTGGCGAAAACCTGACCCTCTACGAAGTCAACGAAGCCGCATCGGTCATCCGCGAGACGGCGCACCCCGACGTCAACCTGATCTTCGGGGCCGTCATCGACAAGGCCATGGCCGACGAAGTGCGCATCACCGTCATTGCCACGGGCTTCGATGGCGATGAGCGCCCGGAGCGGATGCGTGTGGTGCAGCCGCAGTCGCGCCGCGCTGAGACGCACGATCTGTTCAGCGCCCGCGTCGATGCCGTCGCGGCTGCCGCAACGCACAGCGTCATCGACCGCGACAACATCGAAATCCCGGCATTTTTGCGGCGTCGGTAAGCAGCAGTATACGGTGCGGCTCCGAAGACGGAGCCGGGAAAGCAGCCAGGGCGCGAAGCTTTGCGTGCCGGCTTGTCCAGACCTGACAGGTCTTCAGCAAACCAGGAGTTTGCATGACCTGTCAGGTCTGAAGCGTCACTGAACCAGTTTGACCATTTCCCCATTTCCTCTATACTTACCCCTACAATAAAGAGCACCCTCGCTCCGAACAAAGGCACCGCAATCCGATCAGGTGACGCAACCACCTAACTGGCTCCGAACTGTGGGTTTAGCGCACTTCGCGCTATCCGACCAACGCCGCGCCGCCTGGTAAAGCACTGGCGATGCGTTTGCGTTATGTCCCTAGTCCATTGAGGAGAGCCGGAGGTAAACCTATGGACACTATAAAAAAACACTGGAAGCTGATTTCAGCGGTTTTTGTACTAGGCTTTGCACTTGCTACTTTGGCATGGGCATTCTGCATTGTGCCAACCTCGATCAGCATATTTGGCTTTGAGTACGCTCTTCCTGATTGTCCAAGAACTCAGAAGGATCTTTGCCGTGAGTATGGATTTGAAATTGATGAGCCACAGGGCGGATACATCCTTGCCGATGGACAGGTCCGTATAAATGGTTCAGTTAAAGAACTACCGCCGTATGGGAGCGCATGGTTGATGACAATAGCAGATAGTAATCCTGTGTCATATTGGCCGCAAACCAGGATAAGAGTTGATCCTACATCGAGGAAATGGAATGGTGTCATTTATTCATCATACGATGTCAAAGTCGCGGTAGTGATGTTGGGAGATGATGGGAAGATACTCTTTGATTACTTCTCACATGTAGTTGACACAGCGATAAGAAATAATGCGCCCTATCCCGGTTTTGATCAACTAACCAAAGATGTCCAGACGTGTGTTGAGGTCGAAGTAAGGCGTCAATAGCCCTGCTGGAAGACAATTACTTGTCCCGCAGACGAACTCGACGCTTTTTTCGCCTACCTCTACCGCCTCACCCACGATGACCTCGAACACATCCTGACCACCTTCCCCCTTGTCTTCCCCAACGACGCCGTCGACTCCGCAAAAAAGTCACCCTACTTCAGGTGGATGACGCCTTCAATGATATGGTCACGGACCTCGCTCGGGCCGGCCTCTGACTGTGTCCGCCGATGCCAGACACCACGGCATCGTGATCGGAGGCCGGCATAGCTTCGGGGAATTACTTTTACGAACCCTAAGCTTCCCGAAAAGTCAGAGCAAAACGCCCGTTTCCGTGGTATAATTCCTCTATATACCGTGGAAGGATAACGGCATGATCGAGATCGAAGGGTTGACGAAGGCATTTGACACACTGGTGGCCGTGGACAACGTCACGTTAACGGTCCGGCCGGGCGAAGTGCTGGCCCTGTTAGGGCCTAACGGCGCCGGCAAAACGACGACGGTGCGCATGCTCTCCGCCATTCTCAAACCCACCGCCGGGCGGGCGCGCGTCGCCGGATATGATGTAGCCACCCAGGGAGACGCCGTGCGGCGCAATGTCGGGATGCTCACCGAAGCGCCCGGCCTCTACAGCCGGATGACCGGGCGTGAATACCTGGATTTCTTCGGCCAATTGCGCCAGATTCCCACCCCTGAACGGCATAAACGCATCAACGAGCTTGCCGAATGGTTCAAAATCACGCCCGCAGCCAAGACCAGGCCCACGGGAAATCAGAAGGATGCGCTGGACCGCCGTCTGGGCGAATACTCCAAAGGCATGGCCCAGAAGATCGCGCTGATCCGCACGCTGCTCCACGATCCGCCGGTGCTGTTGCTCGACGAGCCGACCTCCGCGATGGATCCGGCCAGCGCGCGGTTGGTGCGCGACACCATCGCGCAACTGCGCAACGATGCCCACCGCGCCATCATCCTCTGTACCCACAACCTGCCGGAGGCCGAGGAACTGGCCGACCGCATTGCGATCATCCGCCAGGGACGCATCGTGGAACAGGATGCTACGCCCGCGCTCAAAGCACGCTTGCTCGGACCGGCGCTGATGGAAATCCGCCTGGCCCACCCTTCACAAAACGGGATCGTGACGTTGATCGAGCGTACCATCGCCGGCTACGGGGCACAAGTGCAAGATGCAGGTGAGAACTGGGTCCGCTACAGCACGCCCGATCCGGCCGTCACCAACCCCGCCCTGCTGCAGGCACTCATCGCCTCCGGGGTCGCCGTGATGACCTTGAGCGAGGTTACCCAAAGCCTGGAAGCCGTCTACCTGCGGGCGGTGGAGGGAGACGTATGAACATCGAAGCACGCATCACGTCAACACCTGCCGCGCCAACGAGGTTCTCTGCCATCTGGCAACGGATGCACTCCGCGTGGTGGCCGGCGTGGGTCATTTTCCGGCGGGAGATCAGGGATACGCTACGCGACTGGCGCATCGTGCTGCCCATCGTTATCCTGGTGGTCGGGTTTCCGTTTCTGGCAAATTTCGCCGCCAACCGGGGATTGACGTTCGTCAATCAATACGGCGCGTCGTTAATCATCGAACGCCTTTTACCGTCCTTAATGTTGGTGGTGGGCTTCTTCCCCAGCTCCTTTTCCCTGGTGATCGCGCTGGAAACCTTCGCCGGTGAAAAAGAACGCCGCAGTCTGGAATCCCTGTTGGCGACGCCGCTGACCGATCTACAGCTCTACGTGGGCAAACTGCTCGCAGCGACCACCCCGCCTGTCCTGGCCAGCTACGTGGGGATAGGGAGCTACTTGCTGCTGATAGGCTTTACGCTGGACTGGTGGCCGCCCCTTTCGCTGTTGCTGGTGTCGATGACGCTGTCCACGGTGCAATCGCTGGTGATGGTCTCCGGCGCGGTGATCGTCTCCAGCCAATCCACCAGTGTGCGGGCGGCCAATCTCCTGGCGAGCTTCATCATCATCCCGATGGCCTTCGTGTTGCAGGCCGAGGCCAGTCTGCTGCTCTTCGCCGACTACACCGTCCTCTGGTTGATCGCGTTATGCATGGTGGTGGTGAATGTGCTGCTGATCCGCCTGGGCACCCACGTGTTCAACCGCGAGCAACTGTTGGGCCGGGATATCGACGAACTGAACCTGCAGCACGCCTGGCAGGTGTTTTGGGAGGCCGCCTGGCCGCATCACGGGCTGAAAGCGCTGTATACCCGCGAGATTCCCGCCATCATCCGCGGGATGCGTCCCGAACTGCTGATCACCGTGCTGGTCATCCTGGTGGGCGGCATGATTGTCGGCGTCTGGGGCATACAACGTTTTCCATTGCCGGCAGAGGCATTTGATCTGTCTCAGGTTCAGAACCTGGAGACTATCGGCTCGATCGTCTCGCAGAGTGGGCTTTTAACGTCTTTCTCACCGTGGGCTATCTTTTACAACAATGCGCGCGCATTGCTGGTCGCCGGGGGAGCGGCGTTGATTTCGTTGGGCATCCTGGCACTTTTGCTGCTGATGGCCCCGGTCGCCATCATCGTCTACGTTGTCGGGCAGATCGGAGGGATCGGCATCAACCCGTGGCTGTTTCTGGCAGTCACCGTGCTGCCGCATGGCATCGTAGAACTACCGGCAGCCATTCTGGCAACAGCGCAGGCCATGCGGATGGGGGATGTGATGCTCGCGCCGCCCGAAGAAGGCGGGGGAGTCGACGGGATTCTGCGCGAAAGCGGGCGCTTCATCAAGCTCTTCATGGGGGCGGTGATACCGCTGTTGTTGATCGCAGCCTGGATTGAGGCGCGGATTACGCCTCACTTGCTGCTCAATTTCCTGGGGAGATAACGGCGGGCTCAGAAATCGAAAATTAAAAAGCCGGGATCGGTGATTAGGCTCAGAACGGCTGCTAATTCCTAATCACCGATGACCGTTGACTGACTACGCCCCCCCTTTTCTTCTATTGCCCGGCACGTGGCGTGGAGGTAAGCAAAGTCTCCCATCGGGGGAACCAGCTCTTGTACTTCGATGATCTCGCACATTTGCTCATCCAACTCGATGTGCTGGCCTACCTGAGGCGCCTGCTCCTGATTGATCACCATGCCGCGATGCTGCCCACCCACGATGACATAACTGACCTTGTAAATCATAGGTTCCCTCCCCCTTTGGGCAGCGCGCTCGTCAAATTCCGAATGCGGAGCTTGAAGGCCAGATCACGAGCAATGTTGAAGAGCATCCGGTAGCCTACCCGGCTCTCCTTGTCCCAAAACGCTAATAAATCATCGCGGCTGAACGTCAGCAGCGTTGCCTCAGGCGATAGACAGCGAATCGTCGCAGAGCGGGGACCGGCATCCAACAACGACATCTCACCGAAGCTCTGTCCCGCTCCCAAAATGATGAGGCTGGTGGTATTCTCGGTCAACTCAGAGACAACCTCTACCTGCCCCTTCAGCACCACATAGACAGCGGTACTTTGCTCGCCCTCTTTCAAGATGATATCCCCGCGGTGAAATACCGAGACCTGCCCCACCGCCGCCAGCGCCGTCAACTGCGCTTCACTCAATCCCGTAAAGAGTTCGGCAATACGTAAAACCGAAGGCGTTATTTCCATATAAGCTCCTCCATCCCAAAACAGCAAACAATCCTATACCTTTATTATATGCAAATTGAAAACAAACAAAAGTCTGGATTAGCGTCCTAACACGGCGGCGATCTCACCAAGCGCCCAGTCCAGCACATCACGGGTGATGATCAGCGGCGGCGCAAAGCGGATGACCGTCTTGTGGGTCTCGTGCGCCAGGATACCGCGCGCCTGCAACTGCTCGCAGAAGGGGCGCGCGTCGCCGACCTCATCCTTCAAGACGACGCCCACAAGCAAGCCTTTGCCGCGGATCTCGGCCACGTAGGGGCTGTCGATGGCGCGCAGCCCCTCCATGAAGTACGCTCCCATCTCCCGTGCCCGCTCCGGTAATTGCTCATCGACAATCACGCGCAGTGCAGCGCGGGCCACCGCACTCGCCATCGGGTTGCCGCCAAAGGTCGAACCATGCATCCCCGGTTTGTACAACCCCATAATTTCGCGGTCAGCAAGAGCGGCAGAAATCGGCATCATCCCACCGGAGAGTGCCTTGCCGATCAGCACGATGTCAGGCCGCACGTCTTCCCAGTCGCAGGCGAACAGTTTGCCGGTGCGTCCCAGTCCGGTCTGAATTTCATCGGCGATCAATAGTACATTGTGCCGGTCACAGATTTCGCGCACGGCGCGCAGATAACCGTCTGGCGGGACAATCACCCCACCCTCACCCTGAATCGGTTCCACAAGGAAACCCGCCGTATGGGGGGTGATCGCAGCCTCCAACGCCTCGGCATCACCAAAGGGGACAGGTTTGAAACCCGGCGTCAGCGGTCCAAAATCCTTCTTGTACAAAGGGGTTGTCGAAAGTGAAATCGCCGTGATGGTACGCCCGTGGAAATTGTGCTCGCAGACGATGATCTCGGCCTGATCGTCGGGGATACCCTTGACCTGGTAGCCCCACAAGCGCGCCGATTTGATCCCCGCCTCCACCGCCTCCGCGCCGGAATTCATCATAATCAACATATCATACCCGGTCAGGTCGCACAGTTCCTTTGCCAGGAGGGGGAATTGGTCATTGTAGAACGCGCGCGAAGTCAGAGTCACGCGCTGTGCCTGCTCGATCATCGCCGCGATGATGCGCGGATGGCGGTGGCCCTGGTTCAACGCCGAATAGGCGCTCAGGCAGTCGAGATACTTCTTACCCTCGACATCCCACACCCACACGCCCTCACCTCGGCTGAGTACCACCTCCAAAGGGGTGTACGTGTGTGTAGCGTGGGTTCTTTCCAGGTTGATATAGTCTGCTGTGTGCATCATTGATGTGCTCCTTCCAAAATAGTCGCATAGTCGTTAGTCTTGTCGTCGCATAGTCGGAATACTATCCCCTTCGATAGTAGCATAGGCAAAAACCAGGTCAAGTGATGCTTATCCATTTGCCTTATGGGAAAATCATCCCATATTGACATAATCGTGTGCAAAATGTAACTATCTTGACATAAATAAAAAATAACTTATACTGGTTACAAGTATATATTTATTGAAACAAGTTATCCGCCAAATCTTTTGGCAAAGAGGAGTTGAGACGATGTCTCACACATTCTACAACGATCGACCGATTACGACGGTGGCAGAGGACGCCTTCGGCTTTTGCCCCTATGCCGAGGCGCTGACCCGGCTGGCGTTGGAGGGTGACGCGCCATGCACCATCGGCATCTTTGGCCCGGCCGGGTGTGGGAAGACCAGCCTGTTGCACCTGATCGCCGCCGCGCTGGAGGAACAGGAAGCCGCCGCCGCTCGTCCTGTCGTCAACCTGTGGTTTGATGCGGCGCAATACACCGAGCCGGGGGGCACACGGCGTGCCTTGTTGCGGCAGGCGCTTGCCAGGCTCAAGTCCCTCGATCTGCCTCCCGAAGACACCCAACGACTCGCCGACTGGGAAATCAGCCTGACCTATGATGCCGATTTTGACACATTTGCCGGGTTTGGCGTGCTCGTCCAGTGGGTGAAAGACTATGTCTCCGCCCGCCAGGAACGGCTGGTCATCTTCCTGGACGGTCTCGACGCCTGTCCGCCACAGCGCGCCGTGGAGGCACTCGAAGTCACGCAGCAGTTCCTCGGTGCGCCAGGCAGCCTGTGTTTTGTGGCTGCTGACTACGACCGGCTCAATGCCAGTCTCGCCGCGCATTATGATGAAACGCCCGCCGCCGTTTCCGGCAGCGCCAGTGCCGCCAGCCCGCATCTGCAACGGATGGTCCAGGTGGCGTTCGCCTTACCGCCCCTCTCGACAGCACACATCGATGCATTTCTGGCTCATCTCGCCCCTGACCTGCCGGCTCCAGTGCGCGACGTTCTCGCGGTGGGGTTGCCGCCCACCCCCAGACGCATCAAACAAGCTCTCAACAGCTTGCGCCTGCGTCAAAGGCTGACACAGCCCACTGCGAATGTGCCGCAAGGTCCCCATCCACTCCTGCTGGCGAAGGCCGTTGTTCTGCAAGAACGCTGGCCTGAACTATGGACGACACTGGTACAGCATCCCGATCTGCTCCAGGAGCTGGAAGTGCATCTATGCAACGCACAGGCCACCCAAGACGGCACGCCGCTCCCTGGCGCGAAATCGTTGCCTCTGCCTATGGCCCGCTACGCCGCCGATCCACTCCTTGCGCGCGTACTGGCTTCGGCAGAGCCGATCACGGCCTCGTTCGCCCATCTGGCACCGCACGAACTGCGCGCCTGCCTCGGCCTCGCGCCCAGCGCCCGCGATCCCGATCGCCAGGTGTGGGACGACCTCCTGAGCGGCAACGTAGCGCGCCTGCGCGCTGCCGTCGAAGTTGCCCGGCAACACCAACCGGCCTACAGTCGTGCGCTCGTCAGATTGATGCACCGCCAGTACTCCGCTCCTATCGCGCAACGCCTTTCCGCAGGGCTGGCGCTGGCTCACCTGGGGGACCCGCGCGACTTCACCGCCACAGTGACCATCCAGGCAGGGGAGTTCCTGTGTGGAGCAGAAAGACGCCCCTGCACCCTGCCGGCTTTCCGCATTGGGCGTTACCTCGTCACGCAAGCCCAGTATGCCAGGTTCCTGCAAGCTCACCCGGACATCCCCGTTCCTTACGTCGACGAGGACTGGGCGCGCGTTTACAATTGGGATCCTGAGACGCGCACTTATCCCGCCGGACGCAGCAACCAGCCGGTTGTGCTCGTCACCTGGGACGAAGCTGCCGCCTACTGTGCCTGGGTCGGCGGTCGCTTACCCACCCAGGAAGAATGGGAGCGCGCCGCGCGCGGCAGCGATGGGCGGAGCTACCCGTGGGGTGAGACCTTCACCCCGGCCCATGCAAACACCCGCGAGAGCGGCGTGGGGGGGCCGACCCCCGTGGGGGTCTTCGTGGAAGGCGAAAGTCCCAGCGGGGCGCTGGACATGGCCGGCAATGTCTGGGAATGGACCGCCAGCGATCACGATCAAAACACCAAAGTCCTGCGGGGTGGAGCGTGGAACTTCCCCGCCGAATCCGCCCGCACCTTCGTCTCCGAGTACAGCCGGCCCTACAATCGCTCGCACGCTATCAGTTTCCGGGTGGTCTTTCCTATCACTTGACCGAATCCCAGTTCTTTCCTATAATAAGGACAGAATTGGTCAGGTTCAAGGAGTGAAGCGTGGAAGGACGAGTATTACTGATCGAAGACCACGACGGCAATCGTGAGTTGTTATCCAAACAATTCATCAAAGAAGGATTGGAAGTAGCCGAAGCGACCAACGGCGCGGACGGCGTCAAAATCGCGGCCCGCTTTATGCCGCAGGTCATCCTCATCAACACCACCCTGCCCGATATGAGCAGTCTGGAAGTCATCCGCCGCTTGCGCGAAATCAACCGCACCAAACATACGTTTCTCATGTTGTTTGGTGATGAAGAAAACCGCGAGGAACGTCTCGCCAGCCTGGAGAGCGGCGCCAACGACTTTATCGATAGTCCACTGGATCCAGAGCTGGTTGCGCTGCGCGTCCGCAATGCCATCAACCGCAAGAACCTGGACAACATCACCGACCCCACCACCGGTCTGCCCGCCGGGCGGCAGGTACACGAAGAATTGCTCAACCTGCTGCGCACGCCAGAGGGCGACTGGGCGCTGATGCACTTCCGCATCCAAAAGCTCGATCCATTCCGCGAAGTCTACGGTTTTATGGCCGGCGAGAAGTTGCTCCACGACACAGGGCGTCTGATTGCCGAAGCGCTGACGCACGATGAGATTGAGAATGATTTCATCGGTTACGGCGGTCACGACGATTTCATCGTCATCACCCGCCAGGAACGTGCCGCCGCGCTCGAGGCCGAAGTGCGGGCGGCATTCGCGCAGACCCTTATCGAGCACTATGGCGAAACAGCTTACGCTCAGGGTTACATTGAAGTTGACCGACGCCAGCACGCCCTGGCAGGCCTGCGCGTCCGCTGTGTCACCCCCGCTAACGGCCCCTTCTACGACATCCGCTCTCTCAGCGAGGCCATCGCGGGCTAATACCTGGATCGCCATAAACGGCGACAATCCCCAGGGATGACCCTACTTGTGATCTACGTGCTGGCCTGGGCCGGGGGCGTACTCCTGGCCCAGGCTTCGCTTTTTCCGCCGGTGTGGCTGCTCTTGGGGCTGCCCCTCGCTTTCTTTCTCCGTACCGGATGGGGAAACTGCCGCTCGGTCCGTCTCGTCGCCTTCGCTTTGATTTGGTTCCTCGCTGGTGCAGGCCGCCTGCTGATGGCCCAGCCGCACATCGATGCAGGCCACATCGCCTTCTACAACGGGGCCGGGCGCGTTGTGCTGCAAGGTGTCGTCAGCCGCGAACCGGACCGCCGCCCCACCCTCACCAATCTGCACCTCAACGTTGAGGCGCTCATCCTCGCCGATGGCGCTACCGTTCCCCTGCACGGGCGCGTCCTCGTCAAAGCCCCGGCCTACACAACGGTCGAATACGGCGATCGCATCCACGCCACCGGCCTGTTGGAAGCGCCGCCGGTCTTCGAGAGCTTCTCTTACCGCGACTATCTGGCCCGCCAGGGTATCCACTCCCTGCTCCGCCAGGCTGACATCACCGTCATCGATTCAAGCCATGGGTTCTTCTTGTGGGAATGGCTTTACCGTTTCAAGGCGCACGCGCTCAAGAGGCTGCTGGCGATGTGGCCTGAGCCGGAGGCATCGCTGCTCGCCGGTATTCTCCTCGGTGTCGAAAGCGGCATTCCCGACGATCTGAACGCCGCTTTCGTCACCACCGGGACCAGTCATATCGTCGCCATCTCCGGCTTCAACCTCTCGATCATTGCCGCGGTTTTCGTGCAGATGGGCAGACGGCTGCTCAAAGGGCGTGGAAAGACGCTCCTGCCGCTGGTGGGCCTGTGGCTGTACACCATCCTGGTGGGAGCATCGGCGGCGGTGCTGCGGGCCGCCGTCATGGCGACGGTGACAATCTTCGCCCGGCGTGAAGGTCGCGCCACCCACGGGCCAACCTCCCTGGCGGCAGCCGTGTTGTTTATGGGGATGTTGAATCCGTACGTGCTGTGGGATGTAGGATTTCAACTCAGTCTGGCAGCGACGCTGGGGCTGATTCTCTACACGGAGCCGGTCACGCGCTGGTTTCAACGCCTCTTCGAGCGCCTCACCGACCAGGAACGCGCACAGAAAATCGTGGGGTTGTTGAGCGATGCCCTGATCGTCACCATCGCCGCGCAGATCACGACCACCGGCGTCATCATCGGCGTGTTCCGCCGTCTCTCGCTGGTGACATTGCTTACCAATCTGCTTATATTGCCCGCCCAACAGCAGGTCATGTTCACCGGCGGTGTAGCGCTGATTGTCGGGTTGATTCTGCGACCGCTGGGACAGGTCTTGAGCTGGCTCGCGTGGGTCTTTCTCGCTTACACCATCGCCGTGGTGCGCTGGACGGCGACTTTTCCGCTGGCGTCGGTGGAACTGGGCAACGTCACGCTGCCGCTGGTGTGGGGCTACTACATCATCCTGGGGGGCGTAACGTGGTGGTTCAGCCATCCGGCTGAAGAACGCCGGCGCTACCGGCTGGCGCTCAAGAAGATGAGTTGGGGACAGATCGCCACGATCATCGCCATGCTCGTGCTCGTGGTCGCCTACTTCTACGCAGCGCCCGATGGTCAACTGCACGTCATTGTATTGGATGCCGGCCAGGGCGATGCCATTTTCATCCAGACGCCGCATGGCAAGCAAGTATTGATCGACGGCGGCGCAGACGCCCCCCAAACTCTCGCGCAGATAGGGCAGCACATGCCGTTCTGGGATCGACGGCTAGATATGGTCATCCTCACGTCGCCCACCGGAGGGCGTTTGCCGGGGTTGATTCCGGTGTTGGAGCGGTACGATGTGGATTTCGTGAATATCAGCCCTGAAACGGGGCGTGGTAATGTTTACGAACGGTGGGCAACGCTCCTGGCGGCACGGCCCACGGGGAGCGTGGGAACGCTATGGGCGGGTATGACGTGGGAAATCGATACAGGCGTCACCTTGCAAACACTGTGGCCCGAACCGGGCAGTGCGGGCGGGCCACTGGTGTTGCGCCTCATATACGGCAACACCAGCTTCCTTTTAGGTGGCGATGCCACTGCCCTGATCGAAGAAACGTTGGTAGCGCGTGAAGGTCACCATCTGCGCAGCAATGTGCTGCTGCTGGCGCGCCACGGCGCAAAAACGGCCTCGACGCCGGCCTTCGTACAAGCCGTCGCGCCGGAGGCCGTTATCATCAACGCCGAAGGGGACGCCCGCGGGCCAGACGCCGAGGTGCTGGCGCGGGTCATGGATAAACCCATCTACCGCACCGACGAGGCCGGCGCGATTGCAATCACATCCGACGGGCGGCAAATTCACGTGCGCGGCACCCGCCGCCCATAGACAGCAGCCAGGCCGAAGGGGAATGTTTACTGGAGCACGCTGCGCTCGCAGTAGCTCGGCCAGCCGTGCGGCAAATCCATATCACAGATGTCGGCGTCTGCCGGGTAATGCGCCAGTTCGGTCGCCAGATCCAGGGCATCGGCGAAATCTTCCAGCGTCGCGGCAATCCCCGCGTCCTCGCCTCGCACGGTCGCCAACCGCTCTCGAATCCACTCCGCCGTTTTCGCCCGCCGTCCTTCTGTGGCCTTCACCAGGATCAATTCCCCGTTGCCGATCGCTTCCAAAATCGCATCGATGCTGCTGTAGCCCATCGTCCTGGCAATATCCCGTGCTCTGTTGATCATCGTCGCCTCCTTAAGATAGTCTAGTAGTCGTTAGTCTGATAGTCGTCAGGTTCATAATCGCGTATCGTCTCGATCCTCAGTATCCATCGAATTGACAAAAACGTCAACCCCCACCGCATCCAGCACCCACGACCGGGGAACTCTGCGTGCACAGGACACGTCTCTAAAGCAAGAATGGTATAATGGACTAACGTTGAGGAGGTTAAGATGAAAAAATCTGCATTTCTATGGGTGATGGTGCTGCTGCTGGTCGCCTGTGGCCGGCCGACGACCGGCGCCCCAACGGAATCGCCACTACCGACCGCGCCGGTCTTTACGGTTTCGCCGCTGCCTGTGCCACAGGTCGAGTCAGCCACAAGAGAGCAAAAGCTGACAACGTTGCAAGCGCAGGTCGCAGAACAGCTTGGCCTATCAGCCACGGCGCTGACCCTGGTCTCCGCCGAACAAGTAACCTGGCCGGACATGAGCCTGGGATGCCCACAACCGGATATGACCTACGCGCAAGTCCTTACACCTGGGTGGCGGATCGTGTTCGAGGATGAAAATGGACAAACATATCACGTCCACACCGCCGAAAAAAGCGGATACTTCGTCATCTGTGAACCGTCCGCCGAACCGACGCTTTCCCCATCCTTCTACCAGGATAACCCTGCCGTCGCAGCGGCGATCAAAGCCCTGGCAGAACAAGAGGGCATTGCGGCAGCCTCCATAGGCGTGGTGGATGTCGCCCCCGTCGAGTGGTCCAACTCCTGCTTGGGATGCGAAAAGCAGGGCCAATATTGCTTGATGGTGATCACGCCCGGTTATCGCATTGTCCTGCAAAGTGGTACGGAGACGTATGCAGTGCATACCGACCGCAGCGGTAAGCGCGCCATCATCTGCACCGAACCAGGCTTCACGCCGCCGCGCTCGGATTCGTAACCGTGCGGCGCTTGCTCCTTTAAGGAAGACGGGTATACTCACTATTCGTGGAGTTACAAGCAGGCTCCCGTTCTTATGCAGACGGGAGCCTGTTGTGGATGTAGGAAACTATGCCAATTTACGAGTATTACTGTCCTATGTGCGAAGGACGTTTCCGGCACCTGGCGCGGCGCATTGATGCACCACCGCCACCCTGCCCACGCTGCGGAAACGTCGAGGTTGAGCGGTTGATCAGCGCCGCCAACGTGGTGCACAGCGCTGCGCACCACGAGCAAGAGTTGCGCCATGCCGCGGCCCAGGTGAACGCTGACGATCCACGCGCCATTGCGCGCTTTTTGCAGGACTCGGGGCGGCTCGCCGATGCCGAAGGCGTCTATGGCACTCCGGCATACCGCGAACTGCTTGCCCGCCGCGCCGAGGGCGCAACTGACGCCGACGTGACCGACCTGGTCGATGACCTCACAACGTCGATGCAGGCTTCGGAGGCTGGTCAAATGGCCGGCGCGCTGATCTTCACGGATCGGGTCGAAAACCGGATGCTGGCCGAAGGGCCGCCTGAAGAGCACGAACACGCAACCACGGATAAAACTGACGCGGAACCAGCGCGCAAAACGTCGCATGCACACCGTCGAGCAGCAAAAGACTTGGGCTGGGGGTAAAATGGCCGCATCTACGAATGAAACTTGGAGCGAATGGGCTGCCAACACAACGGAAGAAAACGCCGGAGAAGAGGCGGCAATTCATGAACCCGCTGCGGACGCTTTGGTTGGAGAGGTCCTTACCGAGTCACCAGAAGTAACACCGGACCCGGTCAGCATAGGTCCCATACCGCTGAACGCGGCCTTTCCCTCGATGGCGCAAGCTGTCATGCTGAAAGATATGCGCTCCTGGGCATGGTGGCTGATAGGATTTGGCGCGTTGCACCTGTTCACAGCGGGCGTCAACGGTGTCGGATGGGCCGGGCTGCTATTCATAATAGCCGTGGGGTCTTTTGTTTTCAAAGACGCGGTGATGTATGTCCTCTACACCGTCACGCTGGCGTGGGCGGGTATCAGCAATCTCGTCTCTGGGCAAACCGGCTGGATTTTCTTTTCTTTCCTGCAATTCTACATGGCGTATCAAACCTTTCGCAGTTACAAACGGTTCCAGAATCTACAGGATGGCATTGCGCGCATCCAGATGGCCGAGACCGTGCCCGCAAAGCGCACATGGTTTGTCGCGCCCAAAGTCTTCCCCTGGCTGGGCGGATTGTTGGGCATCAGCGCACTGGCCGGGCTGGTGCTTTCGTTCGGAGTCTTGTTCGCTATCGGCCTGATGGGCGCCCAGCAACCATCCGATACCCTGTTTATCCTGGCGTGGGAGATCGTTGTCAACGCCGCCGTGATGGGGATGGCGGTAAGTCTGGGGGCGCTACTCGCGCGCTACCGGTATAAGGCGGCCTCTATCTTTGGCTTAATCACCAGTAGCCTGGTCCTGATCATCTGGCTGATACTGGTCGTGTTCGTATAAACTGCACATGGAGGATCAATGGATAGCCCATTTTTGCAACATGTTGGGGACATTTTTTCTGGATTGAAAGGTCGCAAACTGACCATAGCGGCGGTCATCTGGGGCATGTTGTTGCTGGTGGCGCTGGCATGCGCCTTCGGTCTGATCAAATTACCCGGCGGAAAAGCGCCGGCCGCTCCGGCAAAGCCCCCGGCAACCCTCCCGACCCCACAAGCCACAGCGACGCAACAAGGTTTCACGGTACTGCCCACGCCGACGCCTCAAAGCGGCTCACCGGCCTACCCTAAATTACCGTGGGGGGATTTCGGCTACGGGGTTGCCGCAAACGCCATTATCATGCCGGATTACACCCTCAACCAGATTGCACACCAACTGAAGTTCACCTGGGTCAAACAGCAGGTGCGTTGGGATCACTTCTCGCCCGGCCCGGGGCAGATGGACTGGAGCGGCTATGACGTGATGGTGGAATTCGCCCACGAACGCAATCTCAAAGTGCTGTTGAGCGTGGTCGGCGCGCCGGCCTGGAGTCTCAGCTACCGCGACGCCAACCCGCAAGCCGCCCCGCCCGATGACATCACGCTTTACATTAACTTCCTGGGCGAAATGGTCGACCGCTACAAGGGCAAAATCCACGCCATCGAGGTCTGGAACGAGCAAAACCTTGACCGCGAGTGGGACACCGCGCAGGGTGTGAATGCGGCCAGCTATGTAGAAATGCTGCGCCTGGCCTATCAAGCCATCAAGAGCCGCGATCCCAGCATCATCGTCATCAGCGGGGCGCTATCGCCGACCGGCGCTTCGGCTACCGATTCCGCCAACCCGAACCGGGTGATCTACATGGACGATTTCGTTTACTTCCAGCAAATGATCGATGCGGGCTTCCTCAACTATGCAGACTGTGTGGGCGCTCATCATAACGGCATCAACATGCCGCCTGATGTGGCATGGAATGAAGGCTACAACGACCCCACTGCGAAGTTCCGGGGGCCGTTCGACAATCCCGATCACTCCTGGTCGTTCAAGAGCACGCTCTGGGGTTATCACGATATGATCCAGAAAGCGGGCTTCAACAAGCCACTGTGTGTCACCGAGTTTGGGTGGGCCACCTCAGAAGGGTTTGGCGCCACCCCGGTAGGCTTCGAGTTTGCCGACGACAATACCCTGGAAGAGCAAGCCCAATGGACGGTTCAGGCTTTCCAACTGATGCGCGAGTGGGGCTTTGTCCACCTGGCGTTCCTATGGAACCTGGACTACTCGTATAAAGGGCCTGGCCCCAGCGACCCCAACGCCCCGTATGCCATTTTGGATATGCAAGGGGCTGCCCGTCCGGCGTATAGCGCACTCGGGGAGATGCCAAAGATTCCCTAGTCGTCTTCGTCATGGTGATGACCGATCCTTCACAAGCAACACAAGCACAGTCTTCAAAACGGCGGCGGCTTCTGGTGGGTAGCGCGCTGGGGGGACTGGCGCTCCTGATATTTGTGGGATGGCTGCTGGTAACACAGACCGGTCTGTTTGCGGAATGGCGTGCCCCCACCCCCACCCTTGAGCCAACGCCAACCCCGTGGCCTGTGCCGCTGCGTTTCAACTCGCCCGCATACGGGATCAACATCCACATGTGGTGGGATCCGTGGGCCGCCGTCCGGCGCGATTGGACACTGGTGCGCGAGGCCGGGTTTACCTGGGTCAAACAGCGACTGGCATGGTTCGATGTCGAGGCCGCCGGGCCGGGGCGGTACGAGTGGTTCGCTGCCGACCGGCTGGTCAAGGAAGCAGAAGAAACCGGCGTCAAGCTGGTTTTTCGCGTGGATTGCCCGCCGCTGTGGGCCAGGCCCACAGAACCGGATGCCAACGGGCGAATGTTGCCGGTGGATATCGAAGCCTTTGGCAGCTTCTGCCATACGATGGCCGAACGGTACAAAGGGCGCGTGGCCGGCTATCAGGTCTGGAACGAACCGAATCTGTCCCGCGAGTGGAACAACCTGACGCCCAACGCTGCCGACTACGTCGCTGTGTTGCGGGCGTGCTACGTGGGCGTCAAAACAGCGGACCCGGATGCGCTGGTCATCTCGGCGGGACTGGCACCCACCGGTTCCGGTCCGCCAGAAGCGATACCGGACGTCGACTATCTGAAGGGAATGTACGAAGCCGGCGCAGCGCCCTATTTCGATTTATTGGGGCTGAACGCCCCCGGCTATAAGGCCGCGCCCGAAATCTCACCTGCCGAGGCGGCAGATCCTGCAAACGGCTATGGTGGGCATCAGGTCTTCTGTTTCCGCCACGTCGAGAACATGCGGGCCATCATGGAGCAGTATGGCGATGGGGCAAAGCAAGTGGCGATTCTGGAATTCGGCTGGCACACCGACAACCGGCCCGAAAACCCCGACTACGCCTGGTTTGCCGTGACGCCGGAGCAACAGGCGGATTACCTGGTACGCGCTTTCCGCTACGCGCGTGAACATTGGTCGCCCTGGATAGGCCCGATGTTCGTGTGGAATCTACCCGATCCCACATGGGGACCGCAGAATGAGGAATTCTGGTGGGGTATCGTCGATCCGTTCTGGTGGGGCCTGGGCGACGGCGATATGGGCACGTGGCCGGGCGGCGCGGTACGTCCGGCTTACACCGCCCTGGCCGAGATGGAGAAACCATGACGTGATGCGCGCTGTGTGATACGTGAAACGCGATAAGGGAGGGTGATAATGACAATTGCATTTGGTACGGATGGGTGGCGAGCGGTCATCAGCGACACGTTCACCTTTGAGAACCTGCGCCTGCTGGCGCAGGCGATTGCCGACTACGTGCGCGAACAAAGCGAGCGCGCTCAGGCGGAGGTGGTCATCGGCTACGACACACGCTTCCTCTCGGATCGCTACGCGCGCGAGGTGGCGCGTGTGATGGCAGGGAACGGCATCATCGCGCACCTCACCCGCGCCGACGCTCCCACGCCGGCAGTCTCTTACGCCGTGGTCGACAAAAAGGCCGAAGCGGGTGTGATGATCACCGCCAGTCACAACCCGCCGCGTTACAACGGCGTCAAGCTCAAGGCGGCTTTTGGTGGTTCAGCGTTACCGGAACAAGCGCGACAGGTCGAAGCATTGCTGGAGCGCAATCAACGTGAAGCGCGCGGCCCCAATATGATGGAGTACCAGCAAGCGATCAACCTCGGCTTGATTCGGCTCTTCGACCCGGCATGGGCCTACTATCAACACCTCTCGACCCTGCTCAACCTGGATACGATCTCCAAAGGGGAGCTGCAGATAGTCGCCGACGGGATGTACGGTTCCGGGCGCGGCGCTTTCCGCGACATGCTGAGCCGCACGCGCTGCCGCCTGCACGAAATCCGCTGTGAGATGAACCCAGGCTTCGGCGGCATCCACCCCGAACCGCTGAAGCACTTCTTGCAGGCCCTCAGCGCCGCGATCCAGACTTATCACGCCGACGTGGGCCTGGCGACGGATGGCGACGCCGACCGCATCGGCGCGATGGATGCGCACGGCAACTTCGTCGATCCGCATCACATCTTCGCCCTGGCCTTGCGCTATCTGGTGGAGAAACGCGGCTGGACCGGCGCGGTCGTCAAGAGTGTCTCCACAACGCGGATGGTAGACCGACTGGCGAAGCGGTACGGCCTGCCGTTGTACGAGACGCCGGTGGGCTTCAATTACATTGCCGACTATATGCGCGAGGGTGATGTGTTGATCGGCGGCGAGGAATCGGGGGGCTTGTCGATCAAGGGGCACATTCCCGAAGGAGATGGGGTGCTGATGGGCCTGCTACTGCTGGAAGTGATGGCCGAAGCGAACGCTCCCCTGCACGAGCTGATCGCCGACATTCAACGAGAGGTGGGACCGGCGCGCTACGCCCGCACCGACATTCCGCTCCAGCGTCCGGTGCCCAAGAAGGCGATGGTAACGCGACTTTCGGAACATGCTCCGGCAACGCTGGCCGGCGAGACGGTGATCGAAGTCAGCCAAAAAGACGGCGTCAAGTACATCCTGGCAGATGATTCCTGGCTGCTGATCCGCCCTTCAGGCACCGAGCCGGTGCTGCGCGTCTACGCGGAAGGCCGCTCGGATGAGGAAGTCGCCGCACTGCTGGCGTATGGCGAAGAAGTGGCACAGGGGTAGCTCGCCACATTTGCTTACGCCCTCATTTGACGTATAATGGCGGCTACTGGGGAAGTGTCGGAACAGGCAGACGAGCATGACTTAGGATCATGTGCTGAAAAGCGTGCGGGTTCAAGTCCCGCCTTCCCCAACGTGGATAGACAGTAGGCGGTAGACGGTAAACAGGACAAGTCCCTGTTCGCCGTTTACCGCCTGCTTTTTATTCAACGTCTCGCTGCACCAGACCACAAAAGTCTCACGAGGCACCTGTTTGAGCCAATATCTGCGTTAAACGACAGCTTTTCAAGGCGCAATGCGTGCTGAGACTTTTGTAGCCTCTACCCTGATTGCCCAAGACTACCTGACTATCCAACTACCTGACTATCTGGCTACCCGACTATCCAACTACCTGACCATCTGGCTACCTGACTACCCGACTATCCAACTACTCGACTACCTGACTATCTGACTACCCTATGTAACAGTCTGTACACCTGCCCTTAATCATATTTTAACGTTCGAGAGCCGAAATTCTAGTAGTATAGAAGAGTAGCGAGTTGAGTGTCAACATAATGATTGAGGGTACACTGATGACAACAGTACTGGTTGTGGATGATGAATTGTCGATTCGGCGAATGTTGGGCTATATGCTCGGCAAAACCGATTACACGGTGTTGATGGCGAGCGATGGCGAAGAAGCCTTGGAAAAACTGGCGAACAACCCGGTGAATGTGCTACTTTTGGATGTCGCTATGCCCAATATGGATGGTCTGACCTTATTGCGGCATGTACGCGCTATGCCCAATTATCAATCGCTGCCAATCATTATGCTGACAGCCAGCACCGACGAACTGAAGCGTGCCAAAGCTCTGGATGCGGGCGCCAACATGTTCCTCAACAAGTTCATCAAGCCAAGTGAATTGGTGAAGATGATTGATCAAACCGTGCAAAAGGCTAATTGAGCACATCCTATAGCCCATCGAATGAAAGCCGGTCGGATTTGAATCCGACCGGCTTTGTTTGGGTGATAGATGTACGCTGCGTTCTCAGGTTTGTCTCGGCGTTGACGCGCTAACGATAGTCTGGCGGCGCGTACCCGCGCGCCGGCCCGGCTACCAGCCACTCAAACAGGAGATACCCGCCGCCGTAAGGGACCAAGAAAACGCTCAGGAATAAGGCTACCATCGTCTCGCCGGGTGACATAAAGCGCATGCCCCATTTCGCAAGAGCGCCAACGAGGCTCACGAGCAACCCTGCTGAGCCAATGAACCAAAACAACAAGCGTTTGCGCAGGCAAGACTCGTGGCCCGGTGCAGTTGCCATAGGACGTTTTGTGCTGTAACGACCGCCCAACGTCAGCGGAACGTTTACTGTGGCCGTTGTTTCGCGCCCACAGAACACACAAGCGACAGGTTGGGATGGCATCTTATCCGGCGATGACATTGGGCCCACTCCATAAAAAAGCTGGAAGCTCATTGAACTCCCGACTTGGAGTTTTCATTTCCCTTACATCCCCAGCGCCGCCAGCGCGTTCTTCACAATCCCTGTAAACGAATCCACTTTGAGACTCGCGCCGCCGACCAGCGCGCCGTCGATGTTGGGCATCACGATGAAGTCGGCCATATTGTCGGCCTTGACACTGCCGCCATACTGCACTCGAATCGCCTCGGCGACGGCACCATCGTACAGTTCAGCGAGCACGTCGCGGATGGCGACCTGGATGATACGATCGGCGTCCTCCGGTGTGGCGGTCAGTCCGGTGCCGATGGCCCAGATCGGTTCATAGGCCAGCACAACGTTGACGGCCTCCGCAGCAGAGACCCCCGCGAATGCGCCGCGAATCTGCGCCCCGACGAATGGCACCGTTTCCCCGGCCTTGTTCTGTTCCAGGCTCTCACCGATGCAGACGATGGGGGTGAGGCCATGCGCCAGCGCCGCCTTGAGCTTCAGGTTGACGGTTTCATCCGTCTCGCCGAAGTACTGACGGCGTTCCGAGTGCCCGATGATGACGTACCGCGCCAACTCCTTGACCATCACGGGCGAAATTTCGCCGGTGAACGCGCCCTCATCCTTCCAGTACATATTCTGCGCGCCGACGCCGATGTTCGACCCCGCAAGCGCGCCACTGACCGCCGCCAGCGCCGTCGCCGGCGTGCAGACGGCTAGCTCCATCGTCGTCACATCCGCCAACGCCGTCTTGAGTCCGTTTGCCAGGCTCACCGCCTCGGCCACGGTCTTATACATCTTCCAGTTGCCGGCAATGAATGGTTTGCGCATAGGTTCTCCAATCATAGAAATGAGTAAAGAGAAATGAGTAAAGAGAAATGAGTGAAGAGAAATGAGTAAGGAGAAATGAGTTGAGTAAGGAGAAATGAGTAAAGAATCAATTCACTCCCTACTTCTTACTCCTCACTCTTTACTTCTTACTCTTTACTTCTTACTCTTTACTCTTTACTGGTTACTTGTCTTGCAACGCCGCCACACCAGGCAGCACTTTGCCTTCGAGGAATTCCAGGCTCGCGCCGCCGCCCGTGGAAACGTGGCTGACCTTGTCGGCAACACCGGCCTTCTTCACCGCCGAGGCCGAGTCGCCGCCGCCGATGACAGTCACGGCGTCCAGATCTGCCAGCACCCGCGCGATGGCGAAGGTGCCCTCGGCAAAGTTCGGCATCTCGAACACGCCCATTGGGCCATTCCAGGCCACCGTCTTGGCCGTCTTGAGAATTTCGGCATATTTGGCAACCGTCTGCGGGCCGATGTCCAGCAGCCGCCAACCGGGTTCAACCGCATCTACGGAGACAACCTTACGATTCGCTTCGTTATCGAAGGCATCGGCCACCACCCCATCCACCGGCAGCACCAGCTTGTCGCCACCCTCGGCCAGGAGCGCCTTAGCGGTATCGAGCACGCCGTCTTCCACCAGCGAATCGCCCATCTCCAGGCCCTGCGCCTTGAAGAACGTGTTCGCCATCCCGCCACCGATGAGCACTTTATCGGCGATCTTCAACATGTTCTGGATGACGGCAATCTTGTCGGACACCTTCGCACCGCCCAGGATCACCACGTAAGGATGCTCGGCGGCATCGGTGGCCTTGCTGAGGAACGCCACCTCTTTCTCCATCAGGAAACCGGCAACGGCGGGCAGATAGTGCGCCACGCCTTCGGTGGACGATTGCGCGCGGTGCGCCGTCCCAAAAGCGTCCATCACAAAAATCTCGCCCAGCTTCGCCAGTTGTTCGGAAATCTTAGGGTCGTTCTTGGTCTCCGCCTTGTAGAAGCGGACGTTTTCCAGCAGCATCACCTCGCCGGGTTGCAGCGCCGCCGCCATCGCTTCGACCTCCGGGCCGATGCAATCGGGCGCGAACTTGACCGGCTTGCCCAGCAGCTCCGCCAGACGGTCGGCCACCGGCTTGAGGCTGAACTCGGCCTCGTAGCCCGTTCCCGCCGGGCGGCCCAGGTGCGACATCAGCACGAGCGCCGCGCCCTGTTCCAGAATGTAGTTGATCGTCGGCAGCGTCGCCTTGATGCGCTTATCGTCGCTAATCACACCGTCTTTGATCGGCACGTTGAAATCCGCGCGCATCAGCACGCGCTTGCCCTGCAAATCGACATCACGAACGGTTTTCTTGTTCATCTTTTCACCTCAATCGTGGAAATCGGTAATGAGTAATGAGTAACTGGTAATCAGTAACCGGTGATGAGTCACTGACGTTTGAGAAATCAGAAAATTAGGGATTAGGTCGCTTTGTTGTCAGCCCTAATCCCTAATCACTGATGACCGGTTACCGATTACAGCTTTACAGCTTGCTGGCGATCAGCGCCGCCAGGTCGGCGGTGCGGACACTGTAGCCCCACTCGTTGTCGTACCAGGTGACGACCTTGAGGAAGTCGTTCTTTTCCTTGCCGAGCACCATGGTGAAGGGCAGGTCCACTGAAGAGCTGTGCGGATCGCCCTTGAAGTCGATGCTGACCAGCGGCTCATCCACCGCGGCGAGGATGCCCTTCAGCGGGCCGGCCGCCGCGTCGCGGAAGACCTGGCGCAGTTCCTCGGTCGTCGTCGGCACTTCAACCTGCGCGGTGAAGTCCACCACAGAAACGGTCGAGGTCGGGACGCGCAGCGCGTAGCCGTCGAACTTGCCCTTCAGGTCGGGGATGACAAGGGCCACGGCCTTCGCCGCGCCGGTGGTGGTGGGGATGATGCTCATCGCCGCCGCGCGGGCGCGCCGCAGGTCGCTGTGCGGCAGGTCGAGGATCTTCTGATCGTTGGTATAGGCGTGGACCGTCGTCATCAGACCGCGCACAATTTTGAAGTGGTCGTGGACGACCTTCGCCGCTGGCGCCAGACAGTTGGTGGTGCAGGAAGCGTTCGAGAGGACGTGATGGTTGGCCGGATCATATTTGTCATCGTTCACGCCCATCACAATGGTCAGGTCCTCACCCTCGGCCGGCGCCGAGATGATGACCTTCTTTGCGCCGCCCCGGGTGATGTGGTTCTCCGCGCCCTGGACGGTCTTGCCTTTCTTATTGACGCCATCCTTCTTGATGGTGAACAGGCCGGTGGACTCGATCACAATATCGACGCCCAAATCGCCCCACGGAATGTTGCCCGGATCGGTCTCCTTGAAGGCGCGGACCTTCTTGCCGTCGATGAGCAGGGCATCGTCGGCGACTTCCACCACGCCGTTGAAGCGGCCGTAGTTAGAGTCGTACTT
The DNA here is from genome assembly GCA_019873725.1 of Chloroflexota bacterium. Classification (GTDB taxonomy): domain Bacteria; phylum Chloroflexota; class Anaerolineae; order B4-G1; family SLSP01; genus DSWT01. The sequence continues at coordinate 26,610 of JAIOAS010000003.1, forward strand.
GAGCAGGTGCGCCATCGTCTTGAGGTCGCCGATGTCGTTGAAAGCCACCACTTCCAATGTATCGGGATGATAATCCCGAATCGCCTTGAGCACTTGCCGCCCGATGCGGCCAAAACCGTTAATCCCAACTTTCGTCGTCATACTGCACACTCCTTTTGTGAATTGGATTGAAGAAATTTGACTGTCAATCGCGTATCAAATCCATCAAGATCCGCGCGATTTTTCCACTTTCATGATGCCCGCTCAGGGTCTCATCCACCAGGTCCGCCGCAACCACGCGCAGGCCCTTGCGGGGTTCCAGATCGGGCTGCACCCACTCGATGGCTTCGGTCGGTTTGGTATCAGGCACACACACATTGACCACCACCGCTGAAATCATGCTGGTCCCCAGATGCTTTTCGAGCGCCTGGAGATGCGCTTGCGCCGTATAGCCATCGGTCTCGCCGGGCTGCGTGGCGATGTTGCACACATACACCTTGGGGGCGCGCGTTACTTCCAACGCCTGGGCGATCTCCGGCACCAGCAGATTGGGCAGGATGCTGGTATAGAGGCTGCCCGGCCCGATCACCACCAGATCCGCTTCCAGGATGGCGCGCACGGCTTCAGGATAGGCTCGCGGCATCGCCGGTTCGAGCATCACCCGCAGGATGCGCCCGTGCGCTGCGGGGATTTGCGATTCACCCCGTATACGGAGAAGGTCGCCGCCGTTTTGCTGCACATCGGCACACAAGGTCACCGCTTCGAGCGTGCTCGGCAACACCTGCCCCTGCACGGCCAACACGCGGCTGGACTCTTTGAGCGCCGACTCGAACGAGCCGGTGATGCCTGCCATCGCGCTGATGAAGAGGTTGCCGAAACTGTGGCCCCGCAGGTCTTCACCATCGGCAAAGCGATACTGGTAGAGCCGGGTGATGAGCGCCTCATCGTCGGCCAGCGCCGCGATACAGTTGCGGAAATCGCCCGGCGGCAAAATCCCCAGGTCACGCCGCAACCGGCCTGAAGAACCGCCGTCATCGGCCACGGTGACGATGGCCGTCAGATTGGACGTGTACTGCTTCAACCCGCGCAGAATGGTGGATTGCCCGTGCCCTCCCCCGATCACCACGATTTTGGCCCCCCGTCCGCGCCGGCGGTAGTTGTACAGCGTGTCGGGGACGGCGTCGAACGCGCCCGCGACGAACGGCTCCAGGATGGTGCGATTGAGCGACCACAACGCCAGAACGATGCTCCCTACCCCAAAGATAAGAAACAGGGCCACCCGCACGAAACGCGGCAGAAACTGGAGCGTGACATAGTGAAAGTACGGTGGGAGGGGGTAAAACGCGCGCAACGCCGCAGCGCCACCCAAGCTCAACAATGTTATGCCGAAGGTTAGCAGTATCAGCCAGCGTTTAAGGCCTAACCCCGGCTTCAGCCATTGCAGATGCGCATCCCAGGGCTGTCTTCCGGTGTGCTTTGCCCTCCACTTCATCGAAGAAATTATACTCAAAAAGAAAGTGGTGTCAATAAACCCAAACTGGTGGGCATAGGACAAATTGCGGATCGCCAGATCCGCGCCCCCATCTCTCGCTTCAGCGGATCGCCAGATCCGCGCCCTCATCTCTCGCTCCAAGCGGATCGCCAGATCCGCGCCTTATCTCTTGCTCCAAGCGGATCGCCAGATCCGCGCCCCCATCTCTCGCTTCAGCGGATCGCCAGATCCGCGTCTTGGGTGCATTTCAGAATGGAGGCGACTTTTCTTAAATTGCACCGCAGAGCACGCAGCGTCCGCAGAGTTGCCAGAAATTTCTCCGCGTTCTCTGCGAACTCTGCGGTTAAATCAAACGTTTATCTGGCTTTTGCCCCCGAATTGAAATGCGCCCCGCGTCTTTTGAAAATGGGAAGACCCGATTTGTGTAGAATTCCCAACTTGTGTTAAGATTACCCTAACCCGGACAAGCCGGAAATAAAAAGGCCCTGCGACGCCCGTTTTGTGCTCGTTGGGCAAGAATTTGCGTGGTTAGGCTCTATGCTCACATCCCTGGTTGTGACCAAACTCTACATCCCGCCGACGCGCCCCAACCTGGTGGCGCGCCCGCGCCTGCTCGCGCAACTCGACGAGGGGCTGCGCGCCGGCAAGCGGCTTGCGCTCCTCTCCGCGCCGGCCGGGTTCGGCAAGACGACGCTGATCACCGAATGGGTGTGCGCCACCGCGCGCGAAATCGCCTGGCTCTCGCTGGATGAAGGCGACAACGACCCGCTGCACTTCCTCGCCTACCTCATCGCCGCGCTCCAACAGGCCGACGGGCGCATCGGGCGCTCCGTCCAGGCGCTCCTGCAACCGGCCGGCCTCGCCCAGACCAACGCGACGGCGCTCGACCGGCTGATCGCGCCGCTCATCGCGGACATCGCCGCCGCCGGGACGCCGCTGGTGCTCGTGCTCGACGACTACCACTTCATCACCAACGACGCCGTCCACGCCATCACGCGCTTCCTGCTGGAAAATCAGCCGCCGATTATGCACACCGTCATCAACACCCGCGAGGACCCGCCGCTCCCCCTGCCCCGCCTGCGCGCCCGCAACCAGGTCGTCGAACTGCGCGAGCGCGACCTGCGCTTCACCGCCGCAGAGGCCGCCGCCTTCCTCAGCCAAACCATGCGGCTGACGCTCTCGCCGCAGGTCGTAGAGGCGTTGGAAGCACGCACCGAGGGCTGGATCGCCGGGCTGCAACTGGCGGCGCTGGCCCTGCAGGACATGGCAACGCGCCAGGGCGGGCAGGCCGATACGCGCACCTTCATCGCGGCCTTCAGCGGCGATAACCGCTACGTGCTCGATTACCTCGTAGCCGAAGTGCTCCAACGCCAGCCGCCGGCCGTGCGCGACTTTCTCCGGCAAACCGTCATCCTCGACCGGCTCACGGCCCCGCTGTGCGATGCGGTGACGGACCGCGACGACAGCCAGGCCATGCTCGAACGCCTGGAGGCCGCCAATCTGTTCCTCATCCCGCTCGATCATCGCCGCGAATGGTACCGCTATCACCGCCTCTTCGCCGAGACGCTGCGCCCCACCCTCCCGCCCGACAAGGCCGCCCGGTTGCACCACCGCGCGGCGCTGTGGTACGAAAGGCAGGGCGAACTCTCAACCGCCATCCAGCACGCCCTTTCCGGCGCAGCCGTCGCCGACGATCCCGCCGTGGCGAACGGGCTACTCAACGACGCCGAACGCCTCATCCGCCAGGCCGCCGAACCCACCCTGCACAGCGGCGGCGTCACAACGGTGCGCGGCTGGCTCGACGCCCTGCCCGACGCTTGCGTGCGCGCCGACAGCACGCTGGCAACCACCAAAGGCTGGATTCTTGTGTTCACCGGTGATGTGGAACCGGCGGAAGTCTACGCCGACGCCGCCGAAGCCTGCCTGCGCGCGACGTATCCCGACGCTTTCCCCGATGCCGCCGACAAACGCCCCCGTCCGGGCAAAATCCCGCCCGCCGACCTGGGCAAGCTGTGGCTGCTGCGCGGCTACATCGCCCTGGGCCGCCGTGACTACGAATGTGCCACAGAGCACATCGACGCTGCGCTGCGCCTGCTCAAGAAGGAGCACCCGCACTGGCGCATCCTCGGCCTGTGGGGCATGGCCGAAGCAGAAGAGCGCACCGGCGACATCGCCAAAGCCATCGCCACCCTGCGCGAGGCGCAACAGATCGGAAAATCGCTGGAGAACCAGGTCTTCGCCGTCGTTGTGGAAATGTCGCTGGCGGCGGCACTCGACAGCCACGGCAAACGCCGCGAGGCCGTCGCCCTCTGCCACCAGGCCATCGAGCGTTACACCGAGGCGGCGGGGCAGCCCTCACCACTGGCGGGCCTGGTTTTCACCCGCCTGGCGCTGCTCCACTACGAGGCCAACCAGCTCGAGCTGGCGCGCCGGTATCTCGAACAAGGCCAGGCCCTCAGCGAACCGCTCGCCATCGGCAGCCTGCTGATGTTATCGCTCGGCATCGCTGCGCCGATCCTGTACGCTTGCGGCGAAACCGAGGCCGCGCTCGATGCCGTGCAACGCGCCCAACATTTCGCCTCGCAAGAAGCTCTCACCGACGCGCACTGGCTGGCGGCAACCGAAGCCAATCTGCGCCTGCGCCAGGGCGACCTCAACTTTGTGATACAATGGGCCGAGACGATGCAGTTATCGCTCGATGATAATACGCCGGCATATCTGCGTATCGAAGGGCACCTGGTCTACGCGCGGTTGCTGCTGGCGCAAGGCCGGATTGCCGACGCGCGGCAGTGGCTTGCGCGCCTGGAACGCTTCACGCAGGAGCGCGGCCTGGGGCGCTGGCTGGTGACGGTGTACATCCTGCAGGCGCTCACCGAAGCGGCAGCCGGCTACCATCCCACGGCGCTGGAACGGCTGACGCGCGCCGTCAAACTCGCCGCGCCGCAGGACTACGTCCGCGCTTTTCTCGACGAGGACGCGCGCGTGCTGGCGCTGCTGCCCGACGTCAAACGCGCGGCGCCGGCCTTCGTGGAGCAGGTCGTCGCGGAGGGTGGCGCGGTCAGAGACCGGCCACAGCACAGAGAAGACCGGCCACAGCACAGAGAACAGGCGCTCGTCGAGCCGCTCAGTGAACGCGAAATTGAGGTGCTGCGGATGCTGGCGGTCGGCGCGTCCAACAAGGAGATTGCCGCCAAACTCTTCATCGCCACAGGAACGGTGAAACAGCACCTGAAGAGCATCTACAGCAAACTCGACGTCCACAACCGTACCGAGGCCACCCACCGCGCCGGAGAACTGGGGCTGCTATAGGAGGAATCGTACACAGATTTCACGGATGCTATGGATTGTTTTCATGACAAAAAAATCCGTCCTTTCCGGGTTCATCCGTGTACCAATCCCAAAAATCTGCTTGATCTGCTCAATCTGCTGACAGAAAGGAAACTATGCAAAACACAAAATCACACAAACGCCAGGACCTTCTCGCGTGGCTCTCCACGCTGTTGACGCTCGGCACGGGCGCGCTGTTCTTCGTCAAGACCGGCTCGCCGCTCAACCGTGGCCTTTACGTGGCGAAGATGCTCGCCACGGCGCTGTCGCCGCTCGTCGCGCTGTTCGGGATTTCACGGATGTTGCGCGGCATGGGATCGGGCAGACGCGCCCCCCAGATTGCCGGCGGCGCGAGCGGCGTGCTGGCACTCCTTTACACGTGGCGCGTGCTAACGCAGAACACCGACTTCGAGCGCGCGTTTGGTCCGCACTGGCGCGACAAAATTCCCCCGGCACAGGCGGCCCGCATCCGCCGCGCGCGGTGGCTGTGGTATTTGCCCCAGGGCATCTCACCCGCCCCCAAGCCCCGCTGGACGCGCGACGTCATCTACTGGAAACTTCCACTGCCTGAATCCGACGCCGTCCGTCCGCTCCTCTGCGATGTATGGCAGCCACCGAAAGGCGTCAAACCTTCCGGCCTGGCGCTCATCTACTGTCACGGCGGCAGTTGGCGTTACCTGAACAAGGACATCGGCACGCGCCCCATCTTCCGCTATCTGGCAGCGCAGGGCCACGTCGTTATGGACATCGCCTATCGCCTGTGGCCCGAAACCGACCTCTTCGGCATGATCGGCGATGTGAAGCGTGCCATCGTCTGGCTCAAGGCCAACGCCCGGCGACTGAGCATCGACCCGGCGCGGATCGTCGTTTCCGGCGGATCGGCAGGCGGGCATCTCGCGCTGCTGACAGCCTACACGCCCCATCACCCCGCGTTCACGCCGGACGATCTGCGCACCGCCGACGTTTCGGTGCGCGCCGTCGTCTCGTTCTACGGCGCGGTGGACATGCGCGCCACGTACTACAACGTCCCCGCCAACCCGGAGATCGGGCTGCTGCTGGGCGGGTCGCCGGACGAAGTCCCCGACATCTACGCACTGGCCTCACCCATCGAACACGTCAGCCCGGCGTGCCCGCCCACGCTGCTCATCCAGGGCACGCACGACTGGTACATGCCGTTGGAAGCCACCCGCGCCATGCATCGCAAGCTGTTGGAGGCCGGCGTGCCGGCGGTCTACGCCGAATTTCCCCAAACCGATCACGCCTTCGACCTCGTCCTGCCGCGCTACGCCCCCGCCGCCCGCGCCGCCCGTCGCGCCGTCGAGCGGTTTCTCGCGTTGATGCTGGCGGACTGACCTAAACACAGAGACACAGAGATCACAGAGTTTTTTTTGGTTTTCTCTGTGCTCTCCGTGTCTCTGTGGTAAACCTCTTCCTCAACGCAAATACCCCCTCAATACCCCCTTTGGGGCATGCGAAATCCGCCCACATGCAGTATCCTGTCTACAGTTTGCAGAATCCAACACCTTAACCGCGAATCGCGCGCGGCGTTACGGGGTTATAAAAGACTACACGAATGTAGACACCCGCGTAGCGTGGCAAGAGTAGCGGGGGATATTCTGGGAGGGAAATTTATGCTTTTCGAAGGATACGCCAGACCTTACTTCCGGCCTCTTGAGTGGCCCAGGCGCGAACCGCAGCCCATCAACTGGGAGGACGTGCTGTACACCGTAGGCCACCCGCTCGTGGCGCTGTACTACAAGCTCACGCTCAACCCGGACGTCGTCTTCCACCACCCCCTGCCGGCCGGGCCGAAAATCCTCGTCGCCAACCACCCCAGCACCACCGATCCGTTGATCCTGACGACGCTCTGCGCCGAGCCGGTGCGCATCCTCATCACAGAATCCGTCTTCACCATCCCGGTGGTGGGACGGCTGTTGCGGCGGACGGGGCAGATTCCCGTGGCACACGACAACGGGCGCGCCGCCTTCGACGAGGCGTTGCGACGGCTCAAGGACGGGCAGACGGTGGGCATCTTCCCGGAAGGCTCGCTCAGCCCGCGCGAGGGCGGACTGCACGGCCCGCGCACAGGCGCGGCGCGACTGGCGCTGCTGACCGGCGCGCCGATCATCCCGGTGGGCATCCACCTGGACCGCGAGCGGCTGCACTACGGCGCCAGGCAGCTCGACGAACGCGACGAACCCATCCGCTGGTACTGGCGCGGCCCCTACGCGATGACCGTGGGCCAGCCGATCCACCTGCAAGGCGACGTGGAGGACCGCGACGGCGTTCACGCGGCGTCGGAACGCATGATGCAGTCCATCCATCACCTGGCAGGAGAAAGCGAGAAACGGCTCATCAGCCGCGCGCGAGTACCAGCCCCGAATAAGCGTCGAGCAACTGAATGGGTGCAAGGCTAAAACCTGCGTGCAGAAAACGAAGCCACGTTCCTGTGGCTTCGTTTTTTTTGCATAACCTCTCTTTTTCAGCGATAACATACATTGCTTTAAGTCACGATGATAGTACAATCCAGATAAACGCAACATTCACCACCGAGTCCCGAATTCTATTCGTGAACATTCGTGCGGATTCGAGGTTTATTCTGGAGGCAGACGATGAAATTTTCGTTATTACATCCGCGCGTCCAGTTGGTCACCATTATGGAGCGCATCTACGGCTACGGGATGACAACGACATCCGGCGGGAACCTCTCCATCCTGGACGAGAACGGCGATATGTGGATCACGCCGGCCGGGGTGGACAAGGGCACGCTCAAGCCGCAGGACATCATCTGTGTGAAACCGGACGGGACAATGGTGGGGCCGCACAAGCCGTCGTCGGAGTACCCGTTCCACCGCGCGATCTACCAGAAGCGCCCCGACTTCCGCGCCATCGTCCACGCGCACCCGCCCGCGCTGATCGCGTTCAGCATCGCGCGCCAGATTCCCAACACGCGCATCATCCCGCAAGCGCACACCGTCTGTGGGCAGGTGGGCTACGCGCCCTACCGGCTGCCCGGCAGTCTGGAACTCGGCGCGGTGATCGCCGACACGTTCGCACAGGGATTCGACGTGGTGTTGCTCGAAAACCACGGCGTCGTCGCCGGCGGAGAGAGCCTGCTGGGAGCCTTCCAACGCTTCGAGACGCTGGACTTCTGCGCGCGGACGCTCATCCAGGCGCACTCCGTGGGTGAAGTCCACTCGCTCACCGACGACGAAATCGCCCTGACGCGCAAGCACGGCGAGAAGCTCCCCACCTTCAAACCGACGTTCCACACCAGCCGCGAGCGCGAACTGCGCCAGCACATCATCGACCTGGTGCACCGCGCCTACGACCAGCGGTTGATGACGAGCACGGCGGGCACCGTCTCGGCCCGCGTGGACGAGAACAGCTTCCTCATCACGCCTTACGGGCTGGACCGCCTGTACCTCGACCTGGACGACATCGTGCTGATCCGCGACGGGCAGCGCGAGCGCCGCAAGCAGCCGAGCCGCGCCACACGGCTGCACATGGCGATCTACCAGGCCCACCCGGAGATCGGTGCGATCATCAGCGCGCAGTCACCGAACGCCGTCGCCTACTGCGTCACCCGGCGCAAGCTCGATACGCGCACGATCCCGGAGAGCTACATCGTGCTGCGCGACATCCCACTGCTGCCCTACGGCGTGCAATTCGGGGACGGGAAGAAGATCATCAAGCAACTGGGAAAAGACAAACCCGTGCTCCTGCTGGAAAACGACGCCATCCTCACCACCGGCGCGACGCTGATGCAAGCGTTCGACCGGCTGGAAGTGGCCGAATTCAGCGCCCAGGCCGTCATCGCCACAACCCACATCGGCGAACTCGTGCCGATTGGGGCGGAGGAGGTGAAGGAGCTGGAGGCGAAGTTTCTATCCTGACAAGGTTTAGGAGATAAAAACACAGAGACACAGAGGACACAGGGATTTTTTATCTTTCCTCTGTGCTCTCCGTGTCTCTGTGGTATTCAAGGAGGGATGTTATGTTCTACGAAAAAGCGTTGACTGAAAATATTATCGGGGCAGCTATTGAAGTTCATCGCGCATTAGGGCCTGGATTGTTGGAATCAGTCTATCAGGCATGTCTGGCAAGAGAGTTTTCGCTTCGCGGCTTGACCTTCGAACAGGAAAAACCAATACCAGTCACGTACAAAGATGTAAATCTGGATTGCGGTTATCGTGTGGATTTTTTGGTCAATGGCAAAGTTGTCGTAGAACTAAAAGCCGTGGAACAAATGCATCCGGTTTACGAAGCACAATTGTTAACATATCTGAAGTTGACAGGATGTAAGGTAGGTCTGTTGATAAATTTCAACGTTTCAGTACTCAAAGATGGGATTGTACGTCGCGTGTTATGAGAATTTCAACACAGAGACACAGAGGACACAGAGATTTCTATCTTTCCTCTGTGCTCTCCGTGTCTCTGTGGTAATCTTTAGGAGGCAACATGGAATATCGCAAACTCGGTAAAAGCGACCTCGACGTCAGCGTCATCACGATGGGCTGTTGGGCCATTGCCGGAGACCGGTTGTGGGGACCGCAGGACGAGGCGGAGGCCATCGGCGCGCTGCACGCGGCGGTGGAGGTGGGGATCAACTTTTTCGACAGCGCGGAGGGCTACGGCGCGGGCCGCTCGGAGGCGTTGATCGGCAAGGCGTTCAAGGGTCATTTGCGCGATAAGGTCATCGTCGCCACCAAGGTCTCGCAGAGCCATCTGCGCCCCGCCGATTTGCGCGCGGCCTGCGAGAACAGCCTGCGCAACCTGGGCATGGACACGATTGACGTGTACTACATCCACTGGCCCAACTGGGACATCCCCCTCGCCGACACGCTCGGCGAGATGCAGCGCCTCAAGGAAGAGGGCAAGATTCGCTTCGTGGGCTGCTCCAACTTCGGCAAACGCGACCTCACGGAGATGCTGGCGCTGGAGCACGTGGAGATCAACCAACTGGCCTATAACCTGCTGTTTCGCGCCATCGAGTACGAGATCGCGCCGCTGTGCGTGGCAGAGCAAGTGAGCATCGCGCCCTACAGCCCGCTGCAACACGGTATCCTCACCGGCAAGTTTGCCACGCTGGACGACATCCCCGACGAGCGCGCGCGGACGCGCCACTTCGCCGCGACGCACCGCGCGATGACGCGCCACGGTGAACCCGGCGCAGAGGCCGAAACCGCCGCCGCGCTGGCCGCCATCCGCGCTATCTGCGACACCGCCGGCCTGCCGATGGCAAACGTCGCGCTGGCGTGGCTGCTCGCCCAACCGGGCGTCGCCACCGTCATCGCGGGCGCGCGCAACCCGGCGCAAATCCACGCCAACGCCGCAGCCGCCGCCCTCAAGCTGCCCGCCGACGTGCTCGCCGCTCTGACGCAAGCCACCGAGCCGCTCAAAGCCGCCCTCGGCCCCAACCCGGACATGTGGCAAAGCGCCGCTAATTCGCGGATGCGATGAAAGTTTCACCACGGAGACACTGAGAACACTGAGTTTTTTATCCCTCTGTGCTCTCTGTGTCTCAGTGTTTATTTTCTGAGAGGAGTTCACCTATGCTAAAAGTCGGAATTCTCGGTATGGGGGGCATGGGATGGCACCATGCCCGGCGCTATCCACACGTGCCTGATGCGCAGATTGTGGCGATTGCGGACGTTATTCCAGAGCGTCTGGAAGCGAAGGATGCCGTCGCCATCAATCTGGCAGGCGGCGAAGCCACCCTTGATCTCTCGCGGGCGGCGCGCTACCCGGAGGCCGCGCAGTTGATCGCCGAAGCGGACGTAGATGTGGTCGACATCTGCCTGCCCACGTATTTGCACGCGCAGTACGCCATCGCTGCGCTGGAAGCCGGGCTGCACGTGCTGTGCGAAAAGCCGATGGCGCTCTCTGTCGCCGACTGCGACCGCATGATCGCGGCGGCGCGCGCGGCGGACCGACGGCTGATGATCGCGCAGTGCCTCCGCTTCTGGCCGGAGTATCTCTACCTCCAAAAACTGATAACGGAACAACCGTTGGGTGCGCTGCTTTCCTTGAATATGTTCCGCATCGGCGGACGCCCGCGCTGGTCGCCGGACAACTGGTTCCTCGATCCCAAGCGCAGCGGCGGCGCGCTACTCGACCTGCACATCCACGACGTAGACTACGTCAATGCCGTGTTCGGTATGCCGGATAGTCTGTACGCGACGGGCCGCACCACCGAGGAGCCGGAGAGCTACGACATCATCCATGCCTGTTTCAACTACGACGGCGGCCCGCAGATTCACATGCACGCGGGATGGAGCACGGCGCAAGTGCCGTTCCAGGCGGGATTCGATGCGTGGTTCGAGCGCGGCTTCGTGCGCTACGCGGATTGGAAGCTCACCGTCTTCGACAACCTGGAGAAGACGGAAGGCCATCCCGCCGATATCGAACCGGGCGACGGCTACCTCAACGAAATCGCCTACTTCCTCGATTGCGTCGAAACCGGCACGCAGCCTACCCGCTGTCTACCCGAATCCACCCGCGACTCCATCGCCCTGATCGACAAAGAGATCGAGAGTATCGAGTCGTTAGTCCGATAGTCGTTAGTCGTGTAGTCGTTAGTCGTTAGTCGTATAGTCGTGTAGTCGTGTAGTCGTGTAGTCGTTAGTCGTGTAGTCTGAAATTCCTTGACTACCTGACTACTTGACTACCTGACTACCTGACTACCTGACTACAAAACCAAAATCAAAGGAGAAAATTATGACGACATTGAAACTCGGAGTGATGGCCCCACTGGAACACGGGCCGGAAGAAGAACTGAAGCGCGTGCGCGAGTTCGGCTTGCCAACCTGCCAGGTGGTCTGCTGGCATCAGGAATTGTTCACGCCGGAAATGGCCGACCGGCTGGTCGCCGCAGCAGAGCAGTATCAAGTCGAAGTCACCACGATCTGGACGGGCGTGCCCGGCCCGCACATCTGGGACTTTGTCAAAGGTCCGGTGTCCATCGGCATTGTGCCACCGGAATTCCGCGCCGAGCGGATGGTCGCGCTCAAGGCCGGGGCGGACTTTGCCGCGCGGGTAGGTGCGCCGAGCATCACCACCCACGTCGGTTTCATCCCGGAGAATATGACCGATCCCCTCTATCCCGGCGTGATTGACGCGCTGCGCGAGATCGTCGAATATTGCGGCGAGCGGGCCTTGGGCTTCTGGTTCGAGACCGGGCAGGAGACGCCGGTGGTGCTCCTGCGGGTGATCGAAGAGCTGGGCTACGACAACCTGGGCATCAACCTCGACCCCGCGAACCTGCTGATGTACGGCAAGGCCAATCCGGTGGATGCGCTGGACGTGTTCGGCCAATACGTGCGCGGTGTCCATGCCAAGGATGGTGAATATCCCACCAACGGGCGGCAGTTGGGCGTCGAAAAGCCACTCGGCGAAGGGCGCGTCAACTTCCCGGTGCTCATCCCCAAACTGAAGGCCCTCGGCTATACCGGCGCGCTGACCATCGAACGCGAAATCAGCGGCCCCAAGCAGATCGAGGACATCAAACACGCCATCGCGGTGCTCTCCCGGCTCGCATAAGCGCTCAGCGTTCAGCCGTCAGCAGCACAAAGCTGACGACTGAACGCTGACAGCTAATAGCTTCTCCACTTGCTTCTTACGGAGGCCCTGTTATACTTACGGGGCTTGCAGGTTGCGTCTCCCTGGCGGGGAGGATGACGCGCCATAAGTCACAATTTACAAAAGCTGGTGTCAAATCTATGATCAAACTGTTACTTAGACTTATTGCGGTCACTCGTCTTGCGTCAAAGCGGCTGTGGAACCATCCCGGCCTGACAGTATTGGCGCTCCTGGGCATTATCTTTGCCGTGGCGATGGTCAACAGCGCCTCGTTCTTTGCGAAAGCTGTCGATCAGGTCATCTTGGATCAGGAACTGGCCGCCTTCAGCAAAATGACCGGGCGGCCCGCCTTCTCGACAAGCATCTATACCTTTTCCTCTGCCCGGGTACCCATTTCACTGCGCGATGCGGAGAATTTGTCGACTAACCACGTAGCCGCCACCCTCTCCGGCGAAGTCGGACTGCCGGTTCGCTATACAGGGCTGGAAGTCCACAGCGGCAATATGATGTTGCGTTCCAAAGAGGGCGCATCTTACACCAAAACGGAACAAGATTATCTTGAATCCACCGACGTCGTCTACATCGAGGGCGTCGCCGACGAAATGGAGATCCTCGATGGCGATCCGATGGATGAAGATGGTGTGTCCGGCGACGTGCTGGATGTCTGGATGCACACGCGCATGGCCGAGAAGATGGGCATCAATGTCGGCGAAGAGTTCAAACTGGGCGTTAATATCGTCTCTCCAGCGGTCACCATTCGCGTGCGCGGTTTCTGGCAAGCCAAAGATGTCACGTCGGAATTTTGGTTCGAGAACCCCGACGCCACGCTCCAAAACAAGCTCCTCGTGCGCCGTCAGGACTATATCAACCATATAGAACCGATAGTGCCCGGCAAGACCTGGTTCGTCAACTGGCACATCATTCTGGATGAAAACGAAGTGCGGCCTGACAAAACAGTCCAATACATCGAGGGGTTCGAGCGCAGCATTGTCATCATCAATAAATTTCTGCCGGAGGCCCGCATCAACACCCCGCCCTTGGACCCGCTCAAGTCGTTCGTCCAACGCGGCAACACGCTGACCATTTTGCTCCTGGGCTTCAACCTGCCCGCGTTCGGCTTCCTCCTCTACTTCCTGGTGCTGACCTCGGCCATCATCGCGCGTTGGCAGGTGCGCGAGACGGCCACCCTGGTCAGCCGCGGGATGCGTTCTTCCAGCATCCTCACGCTCACCATGGTCGAAGAGCTGATCCTCTTTATCCTGGGAACGCCGATCGGCATCGCGGTGGGCATGGGATTGGCACAGTTGATGGGCCAAACGGCCAGCTTCCTCACCTTCGTGCAACGCGATCCCCTGCCAACCACCCTGCGCGGCATCACGATTCCCATGACGCTGGTGGCCCTGTTCATCACGATGATGGCCCGCATCCTGCCGGCAATTCAGGCCACCCGCCAGAGCCTCATCGATGTGGAGCGCGAACGCGCCCGCCCGCAACGTTCACCCTTCTGGTATCGCGCTTACCTCGACTTCATCCTGCTCATCCCTACCGTGTACGCCTACCGGCAACTGACCCGCTACGGCACACTGGCCCTGTTGGTGCGCGATAAGCCGGAGGACTTGTATCAGGACCCCTTGCTCATTCTGGTGCCGGCCCTGGCGATTATCACCTTTGCGCTGCTCACCCTGCGCATCTTCCCGTTGATTATGCGCGCCATCGACGTGATCGCTAGCCTCACCCCCTGGGCTACGCCCCATCTGGCGCTGCGCCAGTTGGGCCGCGAGAGCCAGGCGTACATTAACCCGTTGCTACTGGTGATTGTGTCACTGGCGCTCGGTGTCTATACCATTTCGATGGCGGCCAGCCTCGACCAATGGCTGGTAGATCGCATGTATTATCGCGCCGGCACCGATCTGGCGTTCAGCGTCTATTTGCCCGACACAACCTCGTCCGGCCCCCCTGAAGCAACCACACCGGTGACCGGCGAATGGATTCCCCTACCGACGCAATTCGAGGCGCTCGAAGGCGTCGCCAAAGCCACGCGGGTCGGAAACTACAGTATGTCCACGGCTCTCCCTGCCAGCGGCAACATCAACGGACGCTTTATCGCCGTGGATCGAGCCGACTTCAGCCAGGTCGGCTGGTTTCGCTACGACTTTGCGAATGAGCCATTAGGCGGGTTGATGAATCAACTTGCGTTATGGCCCAACGCCGTGCTCGTCCCGGAGAAACTGTTTGCCGAGAACCATCTCCAAATTGGCGACGAAATCAATCTCCTCGTCAGCATCAATTACGAGTTCAGCGTCAGCACGCCGTTCAAAGTGGCCGGAACCTACCGGTACTTCCCCACCGTCTACGATGACAAAATTGCCTTTATCGGCAACCTGGATTACCTTACGTTCTATATCGGGATGGTGGTGCCGCACGACATTTGGATTCGACTTAAGGATGGCGCTACCGGCGACCAGGTGGTCAAGCAGATTCCCAAGCTGCGGGTGCTTCCCGGTGTCGTGCGAGATGCCCCCGCGATGATTCAGGCGGAACAGGCGAAATTCGAGCGGGTCGGTGTCTTTGGCACCCTGTCGGTTGGCTTTCTCGCCGCCGTCGTCATGGCCGCGATGGGGTTGTTGATCTACACGTATGCTTCGCTGCACGATCGCATCCGCCGCTTCACCATCCTGCGCGCGGTGGGTCTGCAACGTCGCCAGATCAGCATGCAGGTGATTATGGAATACCTGTTCCTGACGTCGTTTGGGGCCATTGCCGGTTCGCTCATCGGGGCGGGGGCTTCGCACTTCTTCGTCCCGCTGTTCCGCGTGACCGGCGAGAAAGGCGTCCCGCTACCGACACTGATTCCGGTAATCGCGCAGGACAAGGTTGCCCAACTGGTCGTCGTTTTCGTGGCCTTTATCGTGCTGTCTGAAGTGGTGGTTATCGCCCGTGCGCTCTCGCAACGCGCGTACACGATGTTGAAAGGCGTGTGGGGATAAGGGGATTTCGGATTTTGGATTTCGGATTTTAGATTTTGGATTTTGGGTTTGCGATGGCTCACGCCATAATAGCACGAGGGATAGGATGCCGCTCGAACCTGACCAGAAACATCACGATGCAGCGCCGGACAAGCCGGAGAACAGCGGGGAGGAAAAGCCATCATCCACATGGCAACCGGCCGAGTTGCGCCCCCGCAATCCACACGTGCCTGGCCCGGCAGAGGCTACCGTGCGCTTTCCCCGTCCCGGAACGATAGCACCGGAAGAACACCAATCCGCGCCGCCGGCTGCCGAACCGACCCGCCGGCTGCCGCAGCACCCCCAAGAGCCACGACAACCCGTAGCGCCGGAACCATCTACGCCCGATTTGTACCCGCCGGCGGAGGCGACGCGCCGCATCCAGATTCCGCCATCTGAAGCCACACGCCGTCTCCAGGTGCCGCCTTCTGAACCGATACCCCGGCAGCCACAACCTGCCGAACCTACCCGCCAGATTCCGGCCTGGCAGGCGCGAACGCCGACCGACGATGTGCCCACGCAGCCCATTCCCGTCATTCGCCCAACCGGGGCGGGGCCGCAGCAGACTGCGGGGCCGCAGCAGACTGCGGGGCCGCAGGTGAGGCGAACGGCCACACCCCCACCGCCCCCCAAGTCGACGCCTCCCGCGCCGCAGACCGCGGGGATGCCGGCCGGCAAACCCAAACGCACAGGCCGCGCGGCTTCGATCTTGCTCAGCGTCACCCTTGCCGGCGTGGCGCTGTTTTTCCTGGCCCTGTTGGCTATGGTGATCGGCTACATCGCGCTGGCGTCGCAACTGCCCTCGCCGGATGAACTGCGCGCCCGCCAGCCCAACTTCGCCAGCAGTCAAATCTATGGGCGGGATGGACGGCTGCTCCACGAAATCATCGATCCCACCGCCGGAAAGCGCACCTATGTCCCCATCTCACAAATCTCGCGCTATCTGCAACTGGCAACCGTCGCCACCGAGGACCGCAACTTCTACGTGCACACCGGCTTCGATCCCATTGCCCTGGCCCGTGCCATCTACTACGCGCTGCAAGAGCGTGAAGTCGTCTCCGGGGCCAGCACCATCACCCAACAGGTAGCGCGCAACATCCTGCTGCCCGACGAAGCCGCCGAGCGCACCGCCAGCCGCAAGATCAAGGAAATCGTGCTGGCGACCGAACTCACGCGCCGCTACACCAAAGACGAAATCCTCGAAATTTACGTCAACAACAACAACTACGGCAACCTCGCCTACGGCATCGACGCGGCGGCGCGCACCTATTTCGGCACCAACGCCGCCAGCCTCACCCTGGCTCAGGCGTCATTCCTGGCCGGGCTGCCGCAACTGCCCAGCGTTTACGATCCCTTCCACGGCGGGCGCGACGCCGCGCTCAAACGGCACAAGGTCGTGCTCAGCCTGATGGTCGAAGCCGGATTCATCACGCAGGCCGAAGCCAACGCCGCCGCCGCCGAAATGGAAGCCTACAGTTTCCAGCCCATCTACACGGACGTCATCCCCGCGCCGCACTTCGTCGTCTACGTGCGCCAGTGGGTGGAAAAGGAACTCGGCCCGGACGCGCTATACAAAGGCGCGGGGCTGCGCATCTACACCACCCTGGACCGCACCCTACAACAGATCGCCGAAGAGGAAGTCCGCAACGGCGTCGCCGCTCTGGCCGACCGCAACGTCACCAACGGCGCGCTCGTCGCCATCGAACCGGCCACCGGGCATATCCTGGCGATGGTCGGCAGCGCCGATTTCTACGACGAGGCCCACGGCGGACAGGTCAACGTGACCACACGCTGCCGCCAGCCCGGCTCGGCCATCAAGCCGCTCACGTATCTGGCGGCATTCGAGAAAGGCTGGACGCCGGCGACCATCCTGTGGGACATTCCCACCGTCTACACCGACACCGCCGGCAACACCTACCGGCCGGTCAACTACGACGGCAAATTCCGCGGTCCGGTGTCGATTCGCACCTCGCTGGCGAACTCGTTGAACGTCCCTGCCGTCAAGGCGCTGGAATTCGTCGGCGTCGATGGCTTGCTCGACATTTCGGCGCGCCTGGGCGCAACCTCGATCGTCTCGCCGCACCTCGAATGTCCCGACTATCCCTACGACACTCGCCCGTATTACGGCCTGGCGCTGACGCTCGGCGGCGGCGAGATGAAGCCCCTCGATCTGACCGCCGCCTACGCCACATTGGCAAACGGCGGGCTGAGCATGCCCCCCACCCCCATCTTGTGGGTCGAAACCACCCGCGGCGAGGTCTTGATCGATAACCGCCAGCCCAAAGGCAAACAAGCCGTGGCGCCCGAACTGGCCTACCTTATCTCGCACATCCTCTCCGACACCAAAGCGCGCTGCCTCGTCTTTGCCTGCCCGAACAACCTGGAACTGCCCGACCGCCCGGTGGCGGCGAAAACCGGCACGACCAACGACAACCGCGACGCCTGGACGGTCGGCTATACGCCTGATCTGGCAGCCGGGGTGTGGATCGGCAACAACGACAACACCGAGATGGACGGCGTCGCCGGGGCGGGCGGCGCTGCGCCGATCTGGAATGCCTTCATGCGCCGCGCCCACGCGAACATCCAGCCGCACAGCTTCCCGCGTCCGGCCGGGGTGATCGACCGCGAGATCTGCACCTTCTCCGGCACAGAACCTTCGCCGTATTGCCCGGAAAAGCGCACCGAGGTCTTTGCGACCAATTTCCTGCCGCCCAGAGCCGACCAGGACTGGTTCCAGCAGATCGAAATCGATGGCAACAGTGGCCTGCGCGCCAACCAATTCTGTCGCGCCAACGTCTTCACCAAAGTGATGGTCGTGCTGGACCAAATCCAGGATCCCGGCGGACGAGCGTGGATGCAGCAGTGGGCGGCGGAACGCGGCATGGAGATCGCGCCCAACGATTACTGCACCGCCGGAGAAAGCTCGCCGCAGGTGAGCATCACCTCCCCCAAGAATGGCGAAGAGGTGCACGGCTGGGTGGAGATTCGCGGCACCGTCGAGTTTGCCGACTTCGACCACTATGAAATCACCTACGGCGTTGGCGGCAATCCCCAGGCCTGGGGCTGGGTCAGCGGGCCGCATTTGGCAGTGGTGCGCGACGGGCTGCTCGGCGCGTGGCAAATCCCCATCGAGATGGCGCCCGGCCCGTATACGCTGCGCGTTGTGGCCTTCAATACGCGCGGTGCGCAGTTCGAGACGCGGGTACAGGTCAACGTTGTTGGCCCAACGGCTACCCCCACGGCGGAGATCACGCCTACCGAAACGCCCACCGTGACGCCAACCCCCACCGAGACACCCACGGTGACCCCGACGCCGACCGAGACACCCACATTCACCGAAACGCCGACGCCCACCGAAACACCAACGGTGACGCCGACCGAGACGCCCACCGAAACGCCAACGCCGACTGAAACGCCGCCGGCGCCCTGAAAAGCCGGATAAACCGGTTCATCTGTCGGGGTGCATTTCAATTCGGGGGCAAAAGCTAGATAAGCGTTTGATTTAGCCGCAGAGTTCGCTGAGAACGCAGAGAAATTTCTGGCAACTCTGCGGACACTGCGTGCTCTGCGGTGCAATTTAAGAAAAGCCGCCCCAATTCTGAAATGCACTCATCTGTCGAGCGAATTTGACAGAACGTACAATTCTGTTATGATAGCTAGACAGTCACGTCAGGCATCTCTACAACAAGATGCAGTAGATCCAAAAATGCTCCAAGGGGATCGTCAGATCCCCGTTCTGGTCTGGATCTGGCGATCGACCAAGCAAAATTGGATCTACTGAGACTGTCTGACGAAAGACTATCTGACTAACGACTAACCGAACGAAGGAGGTCACTATCAGTAAGCAGAAGTATCGCGTGAATCGAGAAATCCGTGTCCCGGAAGTTCGAGTGATCGATGCCGAGGGAAATAACCTGGGTGTGCTTTCAACAATGGAGGCCATCCGGCTTGCGCAAGAGGCCGAACTCGATCTGGTAGAGGTGGCGCCGAACGCCGAACCGCCGGTCACCCGCATTATGGATTTCGGCAAGTTCTTATACGAGCAATCAAAGAAAGAGCGCGAAGCACGCAAAGCGCAAAAGCAAATTGAAATCAAAGAGATCCAACTGCGCCCGAAAACGAATGAACACCATACCCAGTTCAAAGTCAAAAGTGCGCGTAGCTGGCTCGAAGAAGGGAACAAGGTCAAGGTTCGCATCCGGTTCCGGGGACGCGAAATCACGTATCCAGAAATGGCGATGGAACAGCTTCAGGAAATTGTCGACGAACTTACTGATGTCGCAGTGGTAGAACAGCCCCCCCAGTTGGATGGGCGGACTATGTTGATGGTGTTAGCGCCAAAAAAGAAAAAGTAGCTGTAGGAGGAATTCAAGTGCCGAAACTCAAGACTCATAAATCAACGTCTAAGCGCTTCCGCATTTCCAAAGGTGGGAAGGGATTGCTGATGCGCACGCGGCAGGGAAAGAGCCATTTCCGCCGCAACAAGCCGAACAGCGTGCGCAGCATGTTCGATGACATGCACGTGGTTACGTGTGCGGGCATCAAGCGCCGCGTGCGCCGTTTGGCCCCGTATTTGCACGAAAAGTCATAGTTTATACTGAGGTGAAATTGTGAGAGTAAAAGCAGGAACCGTAACACGCCGTCGCCATAAGAAGATCATCAAGCAAACGCAAGGTTTCTTTGGGACGCGCCGTAAGTTGTTTCGGCGAGCTAATGAAGCATGGATGAAGTCTATGGCCTACGCCTATCGCGACCGCCGCAGCCGCAAACGCGATATGCGCCGCCTGTGGATCATCCGCATCAATGCAGCCGCCCGCATCAACGGCGTATCCTACAGCCGCCTGGTCAATGGTCTTAAAAAGGCAAACATCGCGCTCGACCGCAAGATGCTGGCGGAACTGGCTGTCAACAACCCGGCGGCCTTTGCCGCAGTTGTCCAAACGGCCACACAAGCATAACACACGGTCTTTCGCACCCAAAAAGGCGACGCTGATGCGTCGCCTTTTTGTTTGACGGCAACGAGCCGCGCAAAATTGTGCTTCAAGCGGATCGCCAGATCCGCGGACGGCAGCGAGCCGCGCAAAACCGTGCTTCGAGCGGATCGCCAGATCCGCGGACGGCAACGAGCCGCGCAAAACCGTGCTTCGAGCGGATCGCCAGATCCGCGGACGGCAGCGAGCCGCGCAAAACTGTGCTTCGAGCGGATCGCCAGATCCGCGGACGGCAGCGAGCCGCGCAAAACTGTGCTTCGAGCGGATCGCCAGATCCGCGGACGGCAGCGAGCCGCGCAAAACTGTGCTTCGAGCGGATCGCCAGATCCGCGGACGGCAGCGAGCCGCGCAAAACTGTGCTTCGAGCGGATCGCCAGATCCGCGGACGGCAGCGAGCCGCGCAAAACTGTGCTTCGAGCGGATCGCCAGATCCGCGGACGGCAGCGAGCCGCGCAAAACTGTGCTTCGAGCGGATCGCCAGATCCGCGGACGGCAGCGAGCCGCGCAAAACTGTGCTTCGAGCGGATCGCCAGATCCGCGGACGGCAGCGAGCCGCGCAAAACTGTGCTTCGAGCGGATCGCCAGATCCGCGGACGGCAGCGAGCCGCGCAAAATTGTGCTTCGAGCGGATCGCCAGACCCGCGGACGGCAACGAGCCGCGCAAAACCGTGCTTCAAGCGGGTCGCCAGACCCGCGGACGGCAGCGAGCCGCGCAAAATTGTGCTTCGAGCGGATCGCCAGATCCGCGGACGGCAGCGAGCCGCGCAAAACTGTGCTTCGAGCGGATCGCCAGATCCGCGTTTTGTGCCCCATTTCAGGAACATTCCCCTCGGAGCAAGAATGATGAGCCCCCGCCGAAGGTCCGCTTTTGTCGTCCACAATTTCGAGTATGATATGAGTACTGTTACCTTTTTATCGTCACAACGACATACTTGTTGAACTCCTAACCCGGGTTAAGCAACACCGCATAGGTGCTCACTGCCTGTCTTCTGATTGTGAGGCATAACCGCAGGCCAGTAGGCCCTGTCAGTGCTGCGCAAACGGTCACAGACCGAAGGAGTAATTGTGGAACAAAACTATGCTGAACTTGCAGATAACGACCTGGCGCGCCTGGCGCGCAACGATCACGACGCATTCGAGGCTCTTTACCGACGCTACGTGACGCCGATCTACCGCTACTGCTACGCGCGCACCGACAACAGTGCCGATGCGGAAGACTTGACGGCGCAGACGTTCATGGCGGTGGTGGAATCCATCGACCACTATCGTGGGGTGCAGAACTTCCCGGCCTGGCTCTTTGGAATTGCGCGGCACAAATGCGCAGACTACCATCGCACGACCTACGCCACACCGCAACAGCCTTTGGACGACATCGAAATGGCCGACCCGGAACCGGAGAACGTCGAAGAACGTCTGTTTCGACACAATATACTGGAATGTATAGAACGCCTGCTCGCGCAGCTCAGCCCGGATCGGATTGAGGCGCTACGCCTGCGGTATTGGGGAGGACTGAGCATGCGCGAGGCCGCGACCGTGATGCGACGTAGCGAGGCCGCTTTCAAAATGCTCGTCTCGCGTGCCATCTCAGACTTGAGAGAAAGATGTGTGACCGCATGAATACAATGGCAAATAACGAATCGGCGAATGAACGAATGAACGAATCGGCAAATGA
>JAIOAS010000003.1:48698-59505 GCA_019873725.1 Chloroflexota bacterium
CGATCCGATAGAGGCCGCTTTGCGGTACAAGGTCGCCCAGATCAACCCTGATCCCAACTTTGTGACCCGCCTGGCGATGGACTTGCGCCGGGCGCGCAAACTGCGCACCGCCGCGCAACGCAATGTGACGCGCCGCGTCCCGCTGTGGGGCTGGCTTGGCGCGGCCATCGCCACGATCTTGATGGTCACATTTGCAGCCCAGGCGCTCTTGCCCGGCAAGGGGAAAATGCCGGCCGGGACGCCCGAAATCGCACAGGCGCTCCCCACCACAACCACGCAGCCTATAGGGACCGCTGCCCCCGCTGTGGTGGAAACCGCCGTCCCCACCCCCGAACCGGAACCGGCCTTCGCCGCCGACCTGCCGCCCGCCGTCGTTTCCGCCGTCCCGCGCCCCGGTGAGGAAGTCCGCACCCAGGCCGGCATCCTGCTGCGCTTCAGCCGCGCGATGGATCGCGCCAGTGTCGAAGCTGCGCTGCGCGTCACGCCCGAAGCGGAAGGGGCCGCGGAACCGGTCGAAGGAACGTTCAACTGGCAGGACGACCGCACCGTGACCTTCACACCCAAGGTGCTCGCGGCGGGCACGCGCTACAAGGTCGCCCTGGACATGACGGCCCAGGCCGACAACGGCTTGCCCCTCACCCAGGACCTGGCCTTCAGCTTCTCCACGCTCGACGCGCTGACGGTGACGCGCGCCACCCCGGCAGATGGCAGCACCAACCTGCGCGGCGACACACCTGTGCTTGTCGTCTTCAACCACCCGATGGTGCCCATCAACTGCACAGGGCAGGTCGCCAATCCCGACGCGGGCTGCCCTACCCTGCCGTTGACCTTCAGCCCGGGCGCAGTGGGCCAGGGCACGTGGATCAACACCGGCGCCTACCGCTTCGATCCGCTGCCCGGCTGGGATGCCGGCACCACGTACACCGCCCAACTTCCGGCGGGCGTGGCCTCCGTCGCCGGCGCAACGCTGGACGAAGCTGTGACGTGGACATTCACGACCGCGCCAGCCAAAATTATCCGCATCGAGCCGGGCCGGGCGAGCACCAACACCCCGCTCGAAACCGCCGTGCGCGTCACCTTCAACACGCCGATGAACGCGCAAGCCACCGCCGCCTTCAGCCTCAGCGATGCGAACGGCAACACCATCCCCGGCACCTTCACCTGGGAGGATAACGGCGCAACGTTGGTCTTCTCGCCCACGCACATGCTGGCGCTGGACACCCAGTACGTCGTCCGCGTGACCGGGCAGGCGCAGGCGGTCAACGGCGGCGCGCTGCAAGCAGGACAGGAAGTGTCCTTCAAAACAACGCCTTATCCCGCCGTCGTCAGCATCACCGGCACGGATGACAGCAAAAGCACGAACACGCTGAGCTATTACGAATCCCTGCGCGTCCGATTCCGGGGAATGATCGACCCGGACACGCTCGAAGGACGCTTCCGCCTGACCGAAAACGGCGTCCCCGCTGAGGTCAGCTTGTGGTGGGATACGTATGAAAACAACAACGACGTTTACATCAACTGGGACAAGACCCCCGGCGCCGAATACTGCCTCACCGTGCTGCCCGGCATCGCCGACCGGTACGGCAATACCATCAACGACGAAACGACCGCGTGCTTTACCGGCGGGGATATGCCCGCGATGTTTATGCCGGCGACGCGCCAGAGCGCCATCGCCCTCGATGCGGCGGAAGCGGCGCAGCTCTACTTCGTCGCCGTCAACACGCCCCGTGCCACCCTCACGCTTTCGACAATGGCCGAAAACGGCTTTCTGGACTACGAAGGATCACCCCGAAACACGCTGCGCCGCTGGACGCTGGAGATAGCCGCGCGCGCGAATCAAACGGCCATCGTGCCCGTCGATCTGGTCGAGAACGGCGGCCCCCTGCCCACGGGGTACTATCACATCGGCTGGAACGTCCCCGATGTGGAGTACTGGTGGGCCACCAGCCTGCGCTTCGCCGTCGTGGATCGCCACGTCACGCTCAAGGTGGGCGCGACCGAGGCCCTGGTGTGGGTGACGGACCTGCGCAGTGCGCAGCCTATCGCGGGCGCGCCTGTGCGCGTGCTCGACCGCCTGGGGCGTCAACTCGGCACCGGCGTGACGGATGCCGACGGCGTCGCCCGGTTCGCCATCCCTATGCAACTAGAGCGGTGGGACAACCTCACCGCCGTCACCGGCACGCCGGGTCAGCCGGGCTTCGGCGTCGCGCGCAAGGATTGGAACCAGGGCGTCTCCGTGTGGGACTTCGACCTGCAAGTCGACTATGGACGCCCCACCGCCTACCAGGTCTACCTGCAAACGGACCGGCCCATCTACCGCCCGGCGCAAACCGTCGAATTCAAGGGCATACTCCGCCTGGATAACGACGTGCGCTACACGCTGCCACCCGCCGGGCAGACGGTCGACATCACCGTGCGCAACCCCGACTGGGACATCATCACCCAGACCCAAATGATGCTCAACGACCAGGGGACGTTCTCCGGCCAAATCCCGCTGGCGGCGGATGCGCGGATCGGCGTCTACGCGATAGAGGCCACCATCCCCGGTGAGCCGGATCGCACGTGGAGCCTCAACTTCACCGTGGCGGCCTACCGCAAGCCGGAATTCGAGGTGACGGTGACGCCGGAACAGGCGGAGATTTTCGACGGCGAATCGCTGCGCGCGCTCATCGAGGCCCATTACTACGCCGGCGGACCGACGAGCCACGCGAGCATCCATTGGACAGTGCGCGCCGAACCATACAATTTCTCGCCCAACGTGCCCGGCTGGTGGAGTTGGAGCACAGGTGAGAGCGGCTGGATGTGGTACGTCGAACCACAAATCATTGCCGAGGGTGACGCCGTGACCGACAATGCAGGCCAATTCCTGCTGGAGCTGCCCGCCACCCTCGAAAAGCTCAGCAATGAGGACGCCATCCGCTCGCAAAGCTGGAGCATCGCGGCGACCGTCACCGACGAATCCGGGTTCCCCGTCACCAACGAGGGCGCGTTGACCGTCCATGCGACGCGCTTTTACCTCGGCCTCAAGCCGCGTAGCTGGGTGGCGCAGGCCGGGCAGAAAGCCAGCGTTGATCTGCTGGCGCTGGATTGGGACGCGCAGCCCGTCGCCGGGCAAAGCGTGAACATCTCTCTGGCGCGGCGCACGTGGAAATACATCCCGGCAAAGCGGCCCTACAGCAGCCCCACCTGGACGCACAGCGACGAGATCGTAAACACGCTCACCGTCACCACCGACGGGGAAGGCAAAGCCGAAATCGTGGTCACGCCGCCCCGCAGCGGCCCCTACGTCATCCTGGCGGAAAGTCAGGACAGCAGCGGAAAAACGGTGCGCAGCGAAACTTATCTGTGGGTGAGCGGCCCGGAGGCCGCCGGCTGGCAGATGCCCGAAGGTCAGATCAAGCCCGTGGCCGATGCCCAATCCTACCGCGTGGGCGACACAGCGCGCGTACTCGTCCCCACCCCCTTCACCGCGCCCTACGAGGTGCTGATGACCGTCGAGCGCGGCGGCATTCTCTCCGTGCAGCGCTTCACTGCCCAGGCGACTAACCCGCTGATTGACATCCCCATCGTGGACGCCTACACGCCCAACGTCATCGTCTCCTTCGTCGCCGTGAAAGGCGTGGATGCCGCCAACCCGGTGCCCGACGTGCGCATCGGCATGGTGGAACTGAAGGTCGAGCCGGTGGAAAAAATCCTCACCGTCGAGGTGACGGCGGATCGGGCCACCTACGAACCCGGCGACCGGGCCACGCTCACCGTGCGCACGCTGGACTGGCGCGGGCAGCCGGTGCCGGCCGAGGTCGCGCTGGCGGTGGTGGATAAGGCCGTCCTCGCGCTGGCCGACCCCAACGCGCCCACCCTGGTGGAAACCTTCTACCAGCCGCGCCCGCTCGGCATCTTGACCGGCGATGGGCTGATCGCGCTCTTCAACCGCGCCGCCGCCAACCTCGAAGCCTTGAAACAGACCGCCGACCGCATGGCGAGAGAGATGATGATGGGCGGTATGGGCGGCGGAGGCGACGGGGAGATGTACATGGCCGACGCACGCCAGGACTATCCCGACACCGCGCTGTGGCAAGCGCACCTGCAAACCAACGCCGACGGCACGGCGCAGGTGAGCCTTGACCTGCCCGACTCGCTCACCACCTGGGTCGCCGATGCGCGCGCCATTGCCGACGCGCGCGTCGTCGCCGACACGCTGGTAGGGCAGAGCACGACGGAATTCATCGTCAGCCGGCCGCTGTTCGTGCGCCCGGTCACACCGCGCTTCTTCGTGGCCGGAGATCGTGCGGAGGTCGCCGCCGTCGTCCACAACAACACGGACGCAGATTTGACCGTCGATGTGAGTCTGGATACGAATTTGCAAATGGGCGAATCGGCGAATCAGCAAATCAGCGTCCCCGCTCACGGACGGGTGCGTGTGAGTTGGGGGGTGGAAGTGCCCGCCGCTGAAGACCTGGCCTGGCTGACCTTCAGCGCCACAGGCGGCGGGTATCAGGATGCCGCGCGCCCGACGGTGGGTCGTGAATCCGACCATGCACTGCCCATCTACCGCTATGAGACGCCGGACGTGTTCGGCACGTCCGGCGCGCTCACCACTGCCGGGTCGCGGCTGGAAGCCGTCGTCATCCCGGAGGACGCCGGGCCGGACAGCACCCTCACCCTGCGGCTGGAGCCAACGCTGGCCGCCGGGATGACCGAGGGGCTCACGTACCTGGAATACTACCCGCACGCCTGCACCGAACAACTGGTGAGCCGCTTCCTGCCGAACGTCGTCAGCTACCGCGCGCTCAAGTCACTCGGCGTCCACAATCCCGAACTGGAAGACCAACTGCAACGCCTGATCGCCGAGGCGCTGAAAGAACTCTACGCCCGGCAGCAGCCGGATAACGGCTGGGGCTGGTGGAAGGAGCAAAGCGACTTGCAGGTGACAGCCTACGTTGCCTTCGCGCTGATCCAGACGCAGCGCGCCGGGTTCTCCATCAACAACAACATCTTACAGCGCGCCCTGCAGTATATGGAGCGCAGGTTGGCCTACACGTTGCTCAACAATAGCCATGTCCTGCCGCAGCCCTTTGCGCTGTACGTGTTGGCCGAAGGCGGACACGAATGGCCCGAAGGCGCGGACGAGGCGCTGTTCGAGGCGCGGGAACAGCTCGACGTGACCGGGCGCGCGTATCTGGCGCTGGCGCTGGGGCTGCAAGACCCCACCGACCCGCGCGTGGCGACGCTGCTGGAAGACCTGCGCGCCGACGCCGAAATCACCGCCAGAGGCGCGCACTGGGAGAGTGTGAACACGGAATACTGGGTGACATCCACGCGCGCGACGGCGATGGCGCTGGATGCGCTGGCGCGCCTCGCCCCCGACGATCCACTGATCCCCCAGGCCACGCGCTGGATTATGATCGCCCGCAGCGCCAACCGCTGGCAAACCACCCAGGAGACCGCCTGGTCGATCATCGCCCTCACCGACGTGATGCTGGCGACCGGCGAGTTACAGGCCGATTACGCCTGGGGGGCCGCGGTCAACACCGAGCCGCGCGCCGAGGGACAGGTGACGCCGGAGAACCTGCGCGAACCCGTCGAAATCACCGTGCCGGTGAGCGAACTGCTGCGCGAGTGGCCGAACGCGGTGGAAATCTCACGCGGCGAAGGTCACGGCACGCTCTACTACAGCGCCAATCTGGCAATCTACAAACCGGTGGAGCAACTCGAAGCGGAGAGTAACGGCATCACCGTACAGCGCCAATACTGCGCCGTCACAGGCACGCTCAACGCCCTAAGCTGGGATGAGAACTTCGCCGAGTGTGTACCCGTCACATCCGCCCAACCGGGCGAGCTGGTGGAAGTGCGTCTGACGCTGACCCTCCCCCGCATGCGCAACTACCTCGTCGTCGAGGACTTCTATCCGGCGGGCATGGAGCCGGTAGACCCCACGCTCAACACCGAAGTCCAGGACGGAACGCAGCCTGAGACACGGAGAATCAATACCGGCGACGTTTGGTGGTGGCCTACCTTCGATCACCAGGAACTGCGCGACGAACGTGCCGTCTTCTACGCCCGGCAGCTTGCGGCGGGGACTTACGAGGTGCGCTACTTCCTGCGAGCAGCCATCCCCGGTGAGTATCGCGTGCTGCCCGCCACCGCGAGCGAGATGTACTTTCCCGACGTGCGGGGACGCAGCGCGGGGGAATTGTTCACGGTGAGAGATTAGGTGTCTCTGAAGGGGTTTGGGGGACTTCGCCCCAAACCCCTTTTTTATCCCCGGCCTTCAGCCCACATTCAAACCAATTCGGTCAGAAAACCCATTCTGGAATGTACAGCGATACCGCTCTCACAACTTGACATTGCAAAAAATGTCGTTACTATTATCCATGTGGGGGTTGGATTCCACGCAGATTGAGTTAAAAGCCCGGCAATCATCAGATTCCGCTATCTGTTGAATAGTGTGAGCGATATACTCCGTTAGAAGCGCATGCAGGCATCCTAACCTGTATAAAACTTTGAACGAGCAAGAATTCGCTCATCAGTCTGCATAAGGGCGCGTTTTTTTGAACAGGAGGAGGTATATCGATGAAAATAGTGCGTTTGGGACTTTGGGGCATCATTCTGATTTTTTTTATGCTTTTAGCTTCTATTCCTGTGGTCTGGGCTACACCTGAGCAAAGTTCGCTGAATCAAACATCTACCATTCCTACAGGGACTCCAGCTCCTCCCGCGATTTCAACCGAGGTCGTTCCGCCGGGTACGCCAACCGCCACGTCTGTTCCGCTCCTTCCTCCCTCCGGCAACACGCAAGGCCATGGTTTTTTCATCCTGACCGGCATTTTCCTCGTCGGTAGCGCCCTGGTGCTCCTCCTGAATGTGCGAAGGGCAGAGAAGTACTGATCCAAACGTCGATTGTGAGTTGAACCACGCCGATGATGAAAAGCTGAATGGTGTCAACAAACAACGTTTAGGTCAGTCATCCAGCGAGCCACCGATTCGCTGGCCCGTCAACTGCAGCAGATGCCGAGGGGGAAAGTCGTGCTGGGCGCAATAAAACGGCAAAAGCCATCTGGTTCGCCAGAGCCTGATCCGCGGGATTCTATCCCAACAGGTAAGAAGGCGGGCAGTGAAAGCCCGTCACATGCCAGGTTATCAGCATCAGGCTTATTTACCTTGCACGTGCGCAATCGTTATTTGCTGCTGGGCGATATGCTCGTCATACCGCTGGCCGCTTATCTGGCTTTTATGCTGCGGCTGGATCTGCGCAGCCTGAATATCGGCAGCTACACCCGCACGGCGCTTGTGTTCGCCGCAGTGGCGCTCTGCGTCAAAATCATCATCCTGCTGAACCTGGACGGCTACAGCCGCTACTGGCCCTTCGCCAGCATGCCGGAATTCGATCTGATGGTCAAAGCCATCGTCATCGGCGAAGCCCTCACCACGGCGGTCGCGCTGCTCGTTTTGCGCTTGCTCTCGCTGCCGAATTTCCCCCTCTCGATTCCTTTTCTGGACCTCTTGCTTTCAGGCTATGCCGTGATCATGCCGCGTTTCTTCCTGCGTTGGCTGTATTACCAGACCCTCAAAAGGGAACGCAAAGCGTATGGATGCCCCCAAAAGCGAGTGCTGATCGTCGGGGCGGGCAAGGCCGGCTATAGCACCCTCCTGGAAATCCGCCGCAATCCGGAGCTGTGCCTGCTGGTGGTGGGCTTTGTCGACGACGATCCCGGCAAAAAAGGTATGACACTTGGCGGCAACGTGCGCGTGTTGGGAACGACAAAGGATATTCCCGCCCTGGTCACTGCCCTGCGCGTGCAGCAAATCCTGATCGCCATCCCCTCCGCCACCGCCGAACAGATGCGGCGCATTGTCGGTATCTGCCGCCAGACGTCGGTTCCCGTACTCACGTTGCCCGGTGCCTACGAGTTGATTGCGGAACGGGTACAGGTGCAGCGCTTCCGCCCGGTGAACGTGACCGATCTGCTGGCCCGCCCGCCGGTGCAGACCGACTATTCGGAAGTCACCGCGCTGCTGAACGGGCGCTGCGTGCTGGTCACCGGCGCGGGCGGCTCCATCGGTTCGGAGCTGTGCCGGCAGATTGCGCGCTGCGAGCCTTCGGCGCTGGTGCTGCTGGGGCACGGCGAAAACTCCATCTACCACATCTACAACGAACTGCACGAGCATTTCCCCGCTCTGACGCTCTATCCCGTCATCGCTGACGTGCGCAATGCAAGGCGCATCGATCAAATTTTTGCGCAACACCGGCCGGAGATCATCTTCCACGCCGCAGCGCACAAACATGTGCCCTTGATGGAACTGAATCCGGTGGAAGCCATCACCAACAACGTAGGTGGCACCCGGGTCCTGCTCCGTGCCGCCGAGCGATGGGGCGTGGAACACTTCGTGCTCATCTCCACCGATAAGGCCGTCGAACCCCGCAGCATGATGGGCGCGACCAAACACGTGGCCGAATCCCTGGTGCGCGCAGCCGCGCAGCGCAGCGGGCGCGCCTTTGTGGCCGTGCGCTTCGGCAACGTCCTGGGCAGCCGGGGCAGCGTGATCCCACTGTTCCAGCAGCAGATCGCCGCCGGCGGCCCGCTCACCATCACCCACCCCGACATGGAACGCTACTTTATGACCATCTCCGAAGCCGCGCAACTGGTGCTGCAAGCCGCCACGCTGGGCGAAGGCGGTGAGGTCTTCGTCCTCGATATGGGCAAACCGGTGAAAATCATTGACCTGGCCCGCGACATTATCCGCCTCTCCGGCCTGGAAGAAGGTAAGGACATCGACATCGTCTTCACCGGCCTGCGCCCCGGTGAGAAGCTCCAGGAAACGCTGTTCTCCGCCGAGGAGCGCCACACCCGCAGCCGCCACCAAAAAATCTTCTTCGCGCAGAACGGGCACATCGCCGTGGAGCAGATCGAGGCAGATGTGGAGCGGCTGTTGGCAGCGGCCAACGCCGGGGATTACGAGACCATGGGCGTGCAATTGGCAATCCTGGCGCCGGGCTATGGAGTGGAAAGAGTACCTTGTGACTGCTGACATCCTCATCCAAGCCAAGAGCCTGGACAAACCACACGTCGCCGGCCACCCAACCCTTCGCCCCCACGAGAAGCTGCTCCATCTGATACTGCGCGGGCGGTGGGTTGCCCCGGCATTAGAAGACGCCCGCGCGCTGGCGGCACAGAACGACATCGACTGGGATGGCCTGCTCCAGACGGCCGACACAGGCGGTGTCGCGCCGTTGGTGTACGAAGCCGTGCGCGGCCAGGGTCTGCTGCCCGCGCCGATCGAGGAGAACCTGCGTCTGAGCTACTACGGGGTGGCCAGAACCAACCTCCTCCGCTTTCACCGCCTGGAAAAGGTGTTGCAGCGCCTGGCAGAAGCCGGCATCGACGTGATCCTCCTCAAGGGAGCGGCGCTGGCCGAAGTCGTATACGGCAACCTGGCCCTGCGGCCGATGTGTGATTTCGACCTGCTGGTGCATGAAACGGATGTAGAAGGCACGTTGCGGATCCTTGTCGCTTTGGGCTACGAGCGACCTTACGGCGAGTTTCGCCCCGGCTTTATCCGCGCGTTTCGCAACCAGATCATGATGAGCAAGGCCGATGACACGGAGACGCGGCCCATCGAGATTCACTGGCGGCTGCTTGCCCCACTCCATTACCAACGGGCCATTCCAGGTGACTGGCTTTGGCAGACGGCATACCCCGCGCGGCTGGGGGCAGCGCCGGTGCGCATCTTAAGCCCAGAGGCGCAGGTGCTGCACCTGAGCGGGCATCTCTTGCAGCACGGCGGATACGAGAAGGCCAACCTCCGGCAGCTCTACGACCTGGCAGAGGTGGTCGTGCTATACCGGGAGCAGATCGACTGGGATGAGCTGCTGGCGCGGGCGCAGGCCTACGATCTGGTGCTGCCCCTGCGAGAGGCCCTGTCGCGCGCGCATGAACTGTGGTCCCTGCCCCTTCCACCGGCGGTATGGGCCCGTTTGCAGCGCCTGCAACCTTCACGTGGCGAACGGCGGGCCTACGCTTTGCTCGCCGGCAAAGGCCTGGTGGCGCAGCAGATGTGGGATGGCCTGGCGAGCATCCCCGGCTGGGGGGCGCGGCTGCGGTACGTGTGGGGGAACCTGTTTCCATCGGCGGAGTATATGCTGGATCAGTACCACATTCCCCACCGCCTGCTGCTGCCGTTGTATTATCCCTACCGCTGGCTGCGCGGGTTGCGGCGGACCGGATGATTAAAACTTGTTGGGGGAACCTTATGAGCGTACAGTCACCGAACCTGCCTATCAATGAACACGTGCTCATCCTTGAACCCGGTCGCGCGGAGAAGAACTACTGGCGCGACCTGTGGCGCTACCGCGAACTGTTCCTGATCCTGGCCTGGCGCGATATTTCGGTGCGCTACAAGCAGACGATCATCGGTGTGGCCTGGGCGGTCATCCGTCCTTTTCTCACCATGGTCGTCTTCTCCGTTATCTTCGGCGGGCTGGCCAGGTTGCCCAGTGAAGGGAACGCGCCCTACCCCCTGCTCGTCTTCGCCGCGATGCTGCCCTGGTCGCTGTTTGCCACGGCTCTGGGCGAAGCCTCCAACAGTCTGATCGGCAGCGCCAACCTCATCAGCAAGGTCTACTTTCCCCGGCTGATCATTCCTACCGCGACGGTGGTGACGGCGTTCGTCGATTTCCTCATCAGCTTCATCATCTTGCTGGGCATGATGCTCTACTATCGCTACGCGCCAAGCTGGAACATCCTGCTCCTGCCGGCCTTCATCCTCCTGGCCCTGCTGGCCAGCCTGGGGCCGGGGTTGTGGATCA
>JAIOAS010000004.1 GCA_019873725.1 Chloroflexota bacterium
CGGAAAGCTCAAGCCACACCGTCTCTGTCCCTTCATATACTGCATCGTCGGTGATAGGGACGGTGAACGTGATCTCGGTCTGCCCTGGCGCGAAGACGAGGTTGCCGCTGATGGGCGGGTAATCTTGTCCTGGAGTAGCGGTGCCTTCGAGAGAGGCATAGGAGACGGTGACCGGTTCCGTCGCTGCGGGCGTCAATGTGACGGCGATGACAGCTTCACCGGCGCCTTCTGAGACGGTATACGTTGGCTGCGTGAAGTCAACGACCGGCTGTGGTGTCTCGGTTAGCCCACCAAACAGCGTGACCTCATCCACGTAAACCGTACCACTGGTGCCGACGGGCAGCGCGAGCGCATAAGCCCACACTTCGGTGAGGGTGAGACCGTCGTTGGGCGCACCGACAGGCTGCCAGCCATCACGGAAGAACGCACCCCAGGGGATACTGATGTGTCGCCAACCTGTGCTCGTGTCGGCGAACTCGTAGGCGAAGCGTTCCGCCGTGTCCTGGCTGGGGTCGGTCTTGTTGTCACTCAGGATGACGCGGAAGGTCGCCCCGCCGCCCAGCCCTTTGAACCAGAAGCTCAGGCCGTCATAGGCGCTCCAGTCCTCCGGAGCAAGGTTGTTGCCGGTTCCCGCGCCCCAACCGGCGCTGTTGTAGGCGATGGATAGCACGTGATTGGTCGTTAAGCCCGGTACAGTGTTGGTGACAGGCGTGGTCGTCGCAATGTTTGTGCCGGCGCCATAGTCGCCATACTGAAACCAGGTCGATGGTACACCCGCTTCGAAATTGTCCACGAGCGTTAGTTTGAACAACCCGACTTGATCCATGTACACTGTGCCATTAGTGCCAATGGGCAGCGCGAGCGCGTAAGCCCACACCTCGGTGAGGGTGAGACCGTCGTTGGGGGCGCCGACAGGCTGCCAGCCATCACGGAAGAACGCACCCCAGGGGATACTGATGTGTCGCCAACCTGTGCTCGTGTCGGCGAACTCGTAGGCGAAGCGCTCTGCCGTGTCCTGGCTGGGGTCGGTCTTGTTGTCACTCAGGATGACGCGGAAGGTCGCCCCGCCGCCCAGCCCTTTGAACCAGAAGCTCAGGCCGTCATAGGCGCTCCAGTCCTCCGGAGCAAGGTTGTTGCCGGTTCCCGCGCCCCAACCGGCGCTGTTGTAGGCGATGGATAGCACGTGATTGGTCGTTAAGCCCGGTACAGTGTTGGTGACAGGCGTGGTCGTCGCAATGTTTGTGCCGGCGCCATAGTCGCCATACTGAAACCAGGTCGATGGTACACCGGTTTCGAAATCATCTACGATGTGTATCGCCGTTGTTGGCGCTGCAAAGGCTGTTTTCCCAGCTGCCAGCGACGATGTGCCGAACATCATGGTCAACAACGACAACAACGTGAGACTTCGCAGTAGATTGGAAAGTTTTCTGTTCATTTCATATCCTCCGTCAGAATATTTTAATATGTAAAATTGTCGATCAAGGTATTTTTTATGGGCGATAGCTACCTCCTTAACACTATGCTGTTGATCCTGTGAATCAAGGTTTGGTGTATCATGCCAGCTTAAGTCTTCGACTGAGTGCTGCCACACGATTCCCGAATAACCAACTCGGTCTCCATAATCACCCGCCGAGGCGGTGTAGGGCCGTTTTTGATCACATCGAGCAGCATCTCCACGGCTTTCACACCGAAAGCGTGCACGGGTTGATGGATGGTGGTCAGTTGGGGTCTGGCGATGGTCGCGGGGGGCAGGTCATCGAAGCTGACCACGGCGATGTCGTGGGGAACGGTCAGGCCGGCTTCGTGGATGGCTCTGAGCGCGCCGAGCGACATAGCGTCCGACGCGCTGAAGATGGCATCGGGTTTGTGCGGGAGGAGCCGCCGCATCGCCTCGTAGCCGCCGATTTCCGTGAAGTAGCCTTCGCAGACTAACGTCTCATCCACCGGCAGGTCATGCTCCTGTAAGGCCTTGCAATATCCTGCATATCGGTCGAGCGCGGCGGTGGTACGCATCTCACCGGTGATGGCCCCGATGCGTTTATGCCCCAGGTGCAGCAGGTGCGTCACGGCAGTGTGTGCGCCGGCGATGTTATCCACGTCGATATAGTTGGCGTTGGGCTGGTTGAGGGGGCGGCCGGCGACGACGGTGGGTACATCACTTTCCAACAAGCGGGCGATAAGGTCGTCGCCGATTTGCCCCACTTGAATCACAATCCCGTCCAGCAAGCCCTTGCGGGAAATGCGCGGGTAGAATTTTTGCTCGTCGGCTTCGCATTGCATCATAAAGAGCGCCAGGGTGTAATCGTGATCGTTGCACGCCTGGGCAATGCCCTGGGTGAGCCGCGGAAAGTACGGGTCGTTGAACAGCGCCTCCGTCCGGCGCGGCAAGACCAGCCCGATGACGTGTGACTGCTGGGACGCCAATGATTGCGCGACGGGGTGGGGGCGGTAACCGGTTTCGGCGATGACGCGCAGCACGCGCTCGCGCACTTCTGGGCGTACATTGGGGCCGTCGTTGAGTACCCGAGAGGCGGTTGTGCGCGAGACGCCCGCGCGTTTGGCGACTTCATCCAGGGTCAGTTTGTCGGTCATTTTTCTCTCTTTTTCCTTTTGAGCGTTCTGGTGTTAAGCGTTGGAAGCGCTTTCAATTGCTGCCACCTGTTTGTAAAAATTCAGGCAATCTGGGACAGATTTCAGTTCAATATGTGGTAACACGCGAGAGGAGGGCTACCACAGTTTTGGAAGCGCTTCCAATCACTACTATATCACAAATAGAGGGGATTTGTCAAGAGGGAATTGCTTCAGACTACCGGCGGCGTTCGTCGAAGCGGTGCAATCCGGCCTCGCGCGCCTGCTGTACAGCAGCGGCGTACTCGGCGGGCGTCAGGCGACGGTCGAGGGGCAGCGCATCGTTGGCGCAGTCCCAGGCCTTGTAGGAGGGGTAGTATTGCGCCATGATGTTGATGTACGTTTCCGGCGAGATTTCTTCCACCAGGAAGCGGGCGATCTCGGCGGTCCCGGCCAGCCCGCCGGGCAGCACGAGGTGGCGAATAAGCAATCCTCGGCGGGCGATGCCGCGTTCGTCTATCACCAGGTCGCCGACTTGTCGGTGCATTTCTTTGACGGCAGCACGGTTAACCGCCGGATAGTCGCGGACGAGCGAGAGCTGCTGAGCGATGGCGGCGTCGGCGTATTTCATATCGGGCATGTAGATGTCGATCAGGCCGTTCATCAGGCTGAGGGCCTGAGGCGCGTCATAGCCGCCGGTGTTGTAGACGATGGGCAGCCGCAGTCCGGCCTGGATGGCGACCGCCAGGCCCATCACAATCTGCGGGACGACGTGTGTCGGCGAGACCAGGTTCTAAGTCTGTACACAATCCACCATTCACATATCAACTCGTAAAACGCATCGTTCTCTCAGAAGGCTCGAAAGGCGTAAAAATGTTTGACGAATAGTTGTTTATTGGACTTTGGACAAACAAATTAAGAGCAGCCCCTGTCGCATAGGTAGATAGGGACTTGTTAAAAAGAAGAACTGTGTCAAAAAGAGGGTATGGACACAGAAAACCATCCCTTAACACAGTTCCGATACACAGTATACCAGAACTTTAACAAACGTGCTGACAGTGCGATGGATCTGCTGGATGCGTTATGCAGTACGCCGAATGCGCGCTCGGTGGTCGAATTGAGTCTCTCGCCGTACTTCCGCCGTGATTACAGCGCGTTGTTCAAGGTGATTGCCGAATCTGCGTTGACCGACCGCGACTTGGCACACTTGGCAGCGCCTTATCTGCCCGCCCCCCAGCGTCGCCCCTTCTGGCTCTTGGCCACCGATGTCACACCGCAGCCGCGCCCGTATAGTGACAAGTTAGCCGAACGGGGTTTCGTCTACCAGCCCACCGGCATTAGCGGCAACCAACCTATTACCATCGGACATCAATACTCGACTGTAGTGGTGTTACCGGAGAAAGCTACGCCCACGGAGCCAGCCTGGGTGATTCCGCTGAGTGTGCGCCGTGTTCCGCTGGCCATGGACAAAGAGCGGCTGGGTGACGCGCAATTGCAGGCTCTTTTGGCGGACGAGGCTATGCCTTTTCATGGGCAACTTTGCGTGAGCGTGCGCGATGCAAGTTACAGCAAACCGGCGTGCCTGTACGCTGAACGGGCGCATGAGAACCTGGTTTCCCTGACGCGCGTGCGCAGCAATCGCGTTTTCTACCGGCCCTACACGCCGCCGGCGGACACTCCCACCACTCCCGGACACCCGCGTTGGTATGGTGAACGCTTTGCCCTATCTGAACCGGAGACCTGGGGACCCCCGGATGAGCAGACCACCTCTCAAGTCCACACGCAACGCGGGCAGCACTATCAAGTCGAAATCCAGGCCTGGCACAATCTGCTCATGCGCGGTAAACGGCAGCCGGAAGTCGTGCCGATGCACCGCCAGCCATTCACGTTGCGCCGCGTGCAGCTTTACCGTGCGGATGGCACGCCACTCTACCGCCGCGCGCTCTGGTTGGTGCTGATGGGCGCCCGCCGCACCGAAGTCACGCCCCCCCAAGCCTATCAGGCTTATGAGCAACGCTTTGACCAGGAGCACAGCTACCGCTTTGCCAAACAGCGCCTCCTGCTGGACAGTTATCAAACTCCGGATGTGACGCATGAGGAACACTGGTGGCGCTTGGTCCACTTGGCCTCTGTGCAGTTGTGGGTGGCCCGCGAGGTCGCTGAACGGCTGCCGCGTTCCTGGGAACGCTACTTGCCGACGATGCGCACGACCGCCCCCTTGACGCCCACCCTAGTGCAGCGCGACTTCGGGCGGATTATTGGCGAGTTTGGCACCCCGGCGCGTCCCGCCAAACGCCGCGGTTATTCGCCCGGTCGGCAGCCAGGGATGCCAGGCCCCCTGCGCGAGCGTCAACCCGTGCTCAAAAAGCAAACCGCAGTAACTCCACAGAGCTAATTCAGCGCGTTTTCTCACTTTTCAAGGTACTTTTCAGCTTTGGCGTTTGTCAAAGCCGTTTCTTGTTGTCCAAAGTCCAATTGTTTAACACTGAAGACCGGGAACCCTCCTGGTTTTCTGTACATTTGCTATGCAAAACGCCGGCGTTCATCGAAGCGATACAGCCCTGCTGTCTGTGCTTGCTGAACAGCCTTCTGGTATTCTTGTGGTGTAATACTCCGACCCAGCGGAGCATCATCCGCGGCATAATTCCGTGCTTTGTAAGCTGGATGATATTGTCTCATCACGTTGATGTATGTATGTGGAGAGACCTCCTGTGCCAGAAAACGTGCGATCTCAGCGGTTCCTGCTAACTCACCAGGAAGAACAAGGTGTCGAACTAGCAGACCGCGTTGAGCAATGCCTTGCTCGTCAATTACTAAATCACCAACCTGGCGATGCATTTCCTTGACCGCAGCTTGATTCACTGCTGGATACTCTTCGACTAACGAGACCCGCTTACCAATCTCCGGATTTGCATACTTCATATCAGGCATATAGATGTCCACTAATCCATTCATCAAATTCAGAGCTAGAAGAGTGTCATAGCCACCGGTATTGTAAACCACAGGAATGTGCAAACCTGCCTTGATTGCTAACACTAATCCTTGAATGATGTGTGGCACGACATGGGTTGGAGACACCAGGTTTACATTGTGGCAAAGTTGATTTTGGAGGTCCAACATCATTTCTGCTAGTTGTTGTGGCAATGTAGGTCGTCCTGTTACATGTTGGCTAATGTCATAATTCTGACAATAGATGCAGTGTAGATTGCATCCGGAGAAGAAAATGGTGCCGGAGCCGTATCGACCACGCAGGACATCCTCTTCACCGTGGTGCGGGCCGTAGTTGACGACATAGGCAATATCGCCAATTCCGCATGGCCCTGAACGTTGTGTGCGGTCGATACCGCAATGATTGCCACATAGATGACAGTTTTGCAGTGCTTTCTCGGCTTCAACGACTCGCCGCACAAGCTCACTATTCTTCAGTACTGATAGATAGACAGGACTTGACACTTGCTCCTCTTAATCCGTGAATGCGGGGATGTGTAGTGAAGTCACGTCTGGTTTTGATAAATCAGAAATAGGGAAAGTATTGTCGGTGCTTTGCATTGTATCACCTGAGTTAAGCCAATATTGCTTGCTGCTGATTGTATAACTAACCGGCTTTGTGGCAATTTCGTCTGTTACAAACCTTGAAGAGGGCTTTTGTAGTGGCAGAAATATCCGGCACTGAGTGACGAAAAATCCGGCAGCGAGTGACGAAAAATTCGTAACTCGCCGACGGATCATTTTGCCTGTTTACGCTTAGTATTGTGAGTGTTTTACCGACGGTAGATGTGGTAAACAATAATCACAATTACGGAGGCGTAGAAATGGCGACGGATAAATTCACACCGGAAGCACGAGAAGCCTTGGGGCGCTGTTATCGGTTGTTACTGCGATTGGCTAGGAGTGAGCAAAGGCAAGCAACGAGCAGTTCGATACCGCATTCGCAGCCACTAGATGATTTGCACGACGGCGTCAGCAGTTCAGGTAAGGACACTATTGAAAATGAAGCCGCGTAGACTACTCTCGCCTCCACTGGCCTGGCTATCCGTATTCGGCTTACTGGCGCTTTACCAGTGTTGCTTGGTTCCACTGTTCCACGTTGCCCGTGAGGAAGTCCGGATGTGGCTAGCAACACCCACGCCAACGCCAGTCGCACTGCCCATCAACGTTGGCACAGAAGGCGATGAGGCCATCACCCGCGCGACTTTCAATGACTGGCTACGGGAACGGCACGGTCTCCAAGCCGCGCCCGATCCTGACCTGGAAGACCGGGCCTACTACCTGGCCGGGGAAGCGCCCAAGCTACGTTCTGCACAGACCTGGCCGCGCTGGTATGGCCTGCGCTACGCCGTTGGCCCGGCTTCCGGGGATTGGCTGCTCTACTGGCCTGGCTGCAATCTGTGTCCCCCAGGTGCAGCCTGTTTCTCATTGAGCACAGCGCCACGTCAGTCACTGGCGACCGCGAGATATCCGGGCCTAGACAGCGCCACGGCTGTAGGCACAGCCGTCGTCTGGCGGGGCGAACAACCCTATCTGGCCGTGGTGTGGCCAGGGACTTGCCCTACGCCGCAACCAACGCCCACCTTCAGCAGTCCTGGCCCAACGGGGCCGGGGTGGTAAGGAGACGACACCCCAATGTGTTCGGGTGATGCGCGTGAATTTACGAAGGATGACCTGACGGCGCATCTGCCACTGGAATGGCGTATCGATGACGCCTACTTCGAGTTGGCATGCCAGTGTGTGCTGCCCGCCTTCGAAGCGTTGGATGCTGGGAACCAGGACCCTGAAGCCTTGCTCAGCGTGACGTTCAGTCCGGTGGCGTATATGGTGTTGACGTGCCTGATGCCCACGGGTGTATGGAGCGTCCTGGACTTGCTGCGACGGCTGATCGGTCCGCCAGACGAAGAAGCTGTCATCGAATTCAGCACTGCGCCCCAGTTCCTGAAAAGGCGTTGGAAACGGGGCCGCCTGGCCGTGTTCGATCTGCGACCTGGCGGCGGAGGACAATTCGAGGACTACGCCTATGCGCCTCTCTACGACTGCCAGGGCCGGATCAGCACGTTCCACGCCGAGGCGCTGCCGTTGGTCGCCGCGGTGGTGCGCGGTTGGGGGATGACGACGATGGTCATTCACCAACAGCCGACGCCGCTGCTGTCCTCATCTACAGTGAGAGCGCAGGCGCAAGTCCAATGGACGTTCTTAACCCAATCCTAGACAAGCAGGAGGATGCGATGTACCGATATGCCAAACAACTTCGCCATTCCAGGTATGAAGGAAAAAGACATGGCAGGACAAAAAGGGCGCTTTTTCCTTCATACCGGCAAGGGTCGAAATCGCTGCTCAACCCTGGTTTTAGCGGCGTCACAGGGGGTTCGGCAGGGGTTTTGGCCCCGTATCTGCCCTGTTTAGGCCCCGGTGTGACGCTCTGGAACGCTCGGGGAGCCATCACTGCCCCAAAATCGTTGTTTACAGTGTTACGGTATGAAGGAAGTGCAAAAGTGGTCGTTTTTCCTTCATACCGGCATAGCCTTTTCCGGAGGTGAAACGATGTCTTACGAACTCAATGCGCTGATACGTCACCTGGTCGCGCTCGGCGGAGCAGACCCGCGCAAGGTGCGGCTGCCCGAAGGGAAACACAAGTTGCGCGTACACGCCCAGCGCATCGGCGACGTGCGGCTGATTACTGTAGCCCCGTTGCAAGGGCCACTGCCCGAAATCGATGCCCAGGATGTGGCCCATCTGTGCGCAGAGAATGACAAGGTGTTGTTACGTGGCATCGTCAGCGCGCCACCCCGCGCCGGGACGGTGTGGCTGGCCCTGGAAGGTGTGGGCGCTGTGCCCCTCGTCCCGGCCTCGCTCTCAGTCGAAAAAGCATTGCGCGCGTTGGTGGAACGCCGGGTCATCGTCCAGGGGAAATGCGCGACGCGCGGCATCGCCGTTGACACCGTGCGCGTTGCACCGGAGAAATAAATGCCATATCACACAAAATCCAGGAGGAAACAAAATGCGTAGACACTTCATCATCATTGGCCTGACCCTGGCCTTGATAGGGTTACCGCTCGGCGTGGGGTACGCGACCGCGCCGTGTGACAGCTTCGGCGCGCCGGTGGTGATGTCACCGTACCGGCTACGACAGCAGCGCTTCCTCACGGCCGCCACCCGCTGGGCCGATGCCGAGGAAGCGGTCGGCCTCACCCTGGACACCATTGCGCGTGGACCACAACCGCAGTCTACCGGCGCGGCGTTCCGGCTGGCCGAACAGGTGGGCCAGGCCGCCGGGCGACTGGACGCCCTGACACTGCCTGAAGCGCCAGCGGAGTACAGTTTGCTGGCCTTGACGATGCAGCAAACTACGGACACCTACGCCTACGCCGCCGAGCAATTGCTGACCTTCTACGGCAACAACGACGGCCAGGCTCTGGCGGAAGCGCGGGCCTCCGTGGCCCTGGCCCGGTTGGCGCTGGGCGACCTGCGCGCGGGCATCGCCGGTCTTACGTATCCCGCGTGCCGGGAGGTGTGGCGTGACTGACACGAAAGATCAACCAGAGATCGAAAAGCTGAAAGCCGACTTTGCAATGCAGATGTATCTGCTCAAACAAGAACTATTGAGCAGTCAAATGCGCATCGCGACGAGTGTGCGCGCCCGTCATCGCACGGAAGCTATCCTGCAACAGTACCTCTCGATGCTGTGCCCTGAGGTCATCACGCAGGCGTTAGGCGCACAGATGAGCGTCACCGAAGCAGCGGAGTACATCTACACGCATCGTCTGTACGGCAGCGATCCGAAGAACCTGTTCCGATCCCCAAAAGCACAACCAGAGGAACAAGGAAAGGAAGAGGAAGGGGCAACGCCGACGTCACCTACGCCCGTGGTGGTCGTGGAGCCAGGTGTGGACCTTTCCAGTGACGCAGTCAAGTTTTTGTACGTGTTGGGGATAACCGTAGTGGCCAACGAAGCCCGCGACCTATGGGCACAGCACACCGGCAAGGCCGCCGGGAGCGCGAAACATACCGCCTTATCGGAGTTGCTGG
Organism: Chloroflexota bacterium; assembly: GCA_019873725.1. GTDB lineage: Bacteria > Chloroflexota > Anaerolineae > B4-G1 > SLSP01 > DSWT01. Next base: position 9,589 of record JAIOAS010000004.1, read on the forward strand.
ACAAAGGCTTGCTGCGCGTGGAACAAATCCCGGTGCCACGGTATCTCACCGGGTACGTCAGCGACACCTGTTATGTCCTCACCGACGCAGGTCTGACCGAGTACCGGCGGCGCTTCAACAGTGAGCCGGCGAGCTACGAGGCCATCTACGCGCCCTACAAGTCGCCGGAGGCCTGGTGGATGATTCGGGCGACCAAAGCCCTGATTTTGGCGGGCAACGCGCACCCGGCCAACACCCGTTTCACCTACACCGTCTACGACCCGAAGGGAGATGCAGAGGCCATGCAAGCTGCCGGGTTCAGCAGCCGGTACGGGAATAGCGAACCGGACTTGGTTGTGGTGGTTAAATCGCGCTCCGCCGGCCAACCGCTGTGGCTGGCGGTGGAGTGCGAACGAGGGAAGTACAACAGCACGCGGCTCAAGCAAAAGCTCGCCAAGAACCTGACAGACTACGCCACGGCGGGGTTTGGCGGCTGTTACTACATCGCCAACAACCGCGACACGGCACGTATGATTGGTGGAACCCTCACCCGTCTCCGCGACAACCTCACCGCACGGCCTGATGCCAGCAGTACGCCGGGCTTCCTCGCCCTGTTCACCCTGGAAGCCTTGCGCGAGACGTGGTTGCCGACGCCGCGCTTTATCTTGACGGAGTTCCTCGACCGCAAGCTGCGGCAGCCCAACCCGAACTGGCCCGCGGAAGCGGCCAAGCCGGAACGGTATTTCAAGTATACGCCGGCGGACAGGGAGCAAGAGGCAGGAAGCAAGGGGCAAGAGGCAGGAAGCAAGGGACTTGTGGAGGACGAGGAAGATGATATGGAAGGCACGTTGCCGGAGGCCGAGGACGAATGGGCGGACGAGGAAAGTGCAGCGTAAGCAATCAGCAATCAGCAGTCAGCTATCAGCTATCAGCAATGCGCAGTGCCTGCTTGGCAGACAAAGCTGAAGGCTGAAAGCTGAAAGCTGAAGGCTAACAGCTTTTAAGGAAAGGATCACACAATGACACTCGAAACGTTTTTGACCTATGCCCTGCGACTCTGGTGGGCCGGGGCGCTGTACACGGGGGTTTTCCTCGTGCGCATTGGGCCGTTTGTGCTGGCAGTGCTTGGTTTCGTGGGCTGGCAATGGGCGCAGGGGACATCACCCTTGCACCGTCCCCGGAGGAAGACGGCGGCAGCCATGGCAGATGCGGCGCAAGCTGCGCCGGATACGCCGGCGTTCACGGTGCGCTGAGGTAGAGAACGTCACAGATGGCGAAAAACCTACTACCACCCCACAACATCGAAGCGGAGGAAGCAACCCTGGGCGCACTGCTGATCGACCCCAAGTGGGCGATCCCACAGGTGCAGCTGGTGCTCAAAGGGCCGGAGTTCTACTTGCAGAAGCATCGTTGGCTCTATGCCGTGCTCCTCGACTTGTACGCCCGCCACGAGCCGGTGGACTTTCTCACGGTGACGACGGAACTGGAGAAGCGTGGGCAACTGGAAGCAGTGGGGGGCGCGGTCTTTATCACGCAGTTGCTCAATGCCGTGCCCTCGGCGGCCAGTGCGGTCAGCTACGCCCACGAGGTGCGGCAGACCCACGTGCGGCGGCGCATCCTCGATGCCTGTAGCGCCGCCGCGCGTCTGGCCTACGATGCGCAGCGCCCCATCGAGCAAGTCGCCACCGAGGCCGAGGGCCTGTTCCTCACCATCCGCGACGACCTGGCCTACCAGGAGCGCTTGCAGCCCTTCGCGCAGATACTCCAACAGCTCTACGACGAGGCCGCCGCGCTGTATCACGATGGCATCCCCCTGGGGGTCGCCACCGGCATGCCCGCGCTGGACAAGCTGCTCGGCGGTGGATTACGCAAGGGCACGCTCAACATTGTCGCGGCGCGGCCCGGCGTGGGGAAGTCCGTCTTGCTGGCGACGCTGGCCGTCCACGCGCTGCGCCTGGGCGTGCCTACGGCGCTCTTCTCCATCGAGATGCGCGGGCTGGAAGTGGCCGGGCGCATCGTGCAGAAGGAGTTAGGCCTGGATTACACCCGCCTGCGGGAAGGCGATTGGCCGCGCTTTGCGGACGGCTTGGGGCCACTCTCGGAGTTTCCCTTGTGGATCGACGACAGTCCCCGGCTGGCCATTGAAGACCTCTGCACCAAGGTCCGCCAACTCTATGCCCAGCACAACCTGGGCCTGGTGCTGCTGGACTACATTCAACTGGCCGAGACACACCAACGCCTGGACTCGCGCTATCTCACCATCGGCCAAATCACGCGCGAACTCAAGCATCTGGCCCAGGAGTTGCAGATTCCCATTGTCGCCGCCAGCCAACTGGGACGCGACGCCGACCATCGCCGCCCGACGCTGGGCGACCTGCGCGAATCGGGCAACCAGGAGGCCGACGCCGATGTGGTGCTGTTGCTGCACCGGCCCAACGGCGTGGACAACGCCCCCCTGGTGGAGACCGAGTTCATCCTCGCCAAGCATCGCCAGGGACAGGCCGGGCTGTTTACGATGGTGTTCCACAAGGCACAGTTGCGTTTTGTGCCCCTCACGGATGCCACCAGCCAACTCGCTTGAGGCGTGCCGAGGATAGGAAAGATTCTCTCAACGGATTCAACGGAATTGAACGGATATTTTTCCGTTTAATCCGTTCAATCCGTTGAGGCTATTGACAAGGAGCTTTTCCCGCAATGTTTGCCGGATTTGCTTACCCTGAAGCCAACTGGTACCGCTTGCCGAATGACTGGTTCGACGTATGGGCCGAGTTACGGCGGCAGACCGGGCGCGCACGCATCAAAGGGCCGTTGCAGGTGACGGAGTACGTCATCAAACACACCTGGGGCTGGCAAAACTTCGCCACGCCGGTGCGCCTGGCCTGGCACGATTTCCAGTATGGCCGGCGCAGCGGCACGCGCAACCTCGATCACGGCACGGGCCTCTCGCGCCGCGCGCTACGCCACGCCCTGGAAGACGCGCAGGCCTGGGGCTTGCTCGAACATCCACACGACGCCGCCGGGCAGCCGACCTACACGTATCGCCCCCGGATGTTGCCGCCAGACGCGAATACTCCTGCGGCTTTGTTGGATGAGGGCGCGGGTGGGGAATGGCGCGGTTTCGCGCCCCTGCGCAGTAACTTCTTCAAGGTGCCGGCACTGTGGACGGATATGAGCGCGCGGCTCGGTTCCGAGGTCGCCATTCTGAGCGTGGAGTACCTGTTCCGCCACACGTGGGGTTGGGAGACGTGGGATGGGCGCGCCTGTTGGCTCACCGAGGATGAGATCGCCCGCGGGCGGCAATATGCGAACGGGGAAGAACGCTATGATGCCGGCATCGGTTACTCGACGCGGGCTGTTCACGACGGTCTGCGCGAGGCAGTGGTGCAGGGTTTGCTGGTCTGGCGGGACAATGGGGAAGTGCGGCAATACGCGCTATATCTGCAGGGGATGGTGATTAGCGACGAGGGTAAGTTCCAGGGATGGGCAACATCAACACCCGCGTCTGACAACACAGCAGAGCCACCACCGTCCCCACAACCTGACCCTGACGTCTTGCCATCACAAGTTGCGGCAATCACACACCAGATTACGGCGCTGCTGAAGGTGTTGACCACCGCCGGAATCGCCCTGCCACCCGGGTTCAGCACGGATGCAAGTATACCAGGGCTGGAAGCAAGTAGACCGCCCACAGAAGCAAGTAGACCGTCTTTGGAAGAAAGTACCCCACCTTATATACAGACACTTACAGACACTCCAAAGACACTCTCATCATCAGACACCCACGCGTCGCGCGCGTCTTGCACGGACGGTGCAAAGACGGGTGATGATGCTGAGATTACACTTCCCGAAGACATTCAGCATGGGTTAGCGCAGATCGGTTTCCACCGCACCCGCAAAGCCTGGCGCGAAGTCCAGACCGTGTATGGCGCAGACCCGGCTTACGTCCGGCAATGGCTGCACCACCTGGCTCACACACGGGCCGGCGATCCGCGTGCGGCGGGATTCTTCCGGCAAGCGGTGTTACGCGAGCGCGTGCCGTTGCCCGGGACGGGAAGGGAACCAGCGTGGGCTGACTGCCCTGAATGTCACGGGGCGGGCGTGGTGCTGGATAGCCGCGAGGAGAAAGCCGTGCGGTGCCCGGTATGCCAGAGGGGACAGGCATAGTGCTAGATTAGACACGAACAACGACGTGCACCCGCACGACTGGCGCTGCGATTCAATACAGAAAAGCCTGTTTCGTATTTTGACAAGTTCCCGAAATGTTATACTATTAAAGCAGATGCGTGACCCAAGCGATGTAGAAGATGCTTTTTCAAGCCAAAAATCGGTCAAAAACGGCCAAAATGCGCGTTTTTTGCTATCTCAAAGGAGTCGTGCGCGAGCCACTAGCTCTGGGGGTTGAGACGCCCCAAAAGCAGTATACATCCACAACATCTTGTGGTCAAGCCAAAATGCGGTCAGAGAGGCTTTAATCCCCGTAAGGGGTCGGAAACTTTTTAGTTGGCGGTTGACAATCGCCTCCTTCTGAATATCGTCAGAGAGGCTTTAATCCCCGTAAGGGGTCGGAAACGCGATTTGGGCGCAGCAGGTCGAGCAGTTCGTTGCGCCGGTCAGAGAGGCTTTAATCCCCGTAAGGGGTCGGAAACTCTTTACAGCGCCGGTGGGAAATCCGCACGTGAGTCAGGAAGTCAGAGAGGCTTTAATCCCCGTAAGGGGTCGGAAACCATCTTTCGGGATCAGATTCGGCTGTCCATGATCCCGAGTCAGAGAGGCTTTAATCCCCGTAAGGGGTCGGAAACTGACTGCCATCAATGCTCAAAAGTACTTCGTATTCAATGTCAGAGAGGCTTTAATCCCCGTAAGGGGTCGGAAACATAGATTTTGTTCGCCAATTCTCGGGCTTTATCCGAACGTCAGAGAGGCTTTAATCCCCGTAAGGGGTCGGAAACAAGCGAACTTTTTGTCAAATGCCGCCCGTGATGGGCCACCCATAGTCGGGTGATGTGGGCCACTCGTGTGCGGGTGGAGTGGGCCACACAGGGCGCATGGATCGTGCGTTGAGAGACAGCTCGACCATGCCCAAAAAAGTAACTCAACCGTGTTTTTCGCAATGCTTCATCCGTGTTAGCTCGCTGTCATCCACTGAGCACGTGTGGCTGGTGGATTAGGTTTCGTTGGCTGTTGACAAAGTCGTGGTTGGGCTGGGTTCCTCCTTTCGGCGCTGCCGTTGGCGATAGCTGCTACCGCGGATGGTCAGCGTGTGGGTATGATGGGTCAAACGGTCCAGCGCCGCGCTGGCTAACAGGTCATTGCCAAAGACCTCGGCCCATTCCTCGAAGGCGCGGTTGCTGGTGATGATGATCGAGGCCCGTTCGTAGCGTTCCGCGATGATCTCGTACAGGTCTTGCGCGGACTGTGAGGTCAGCGGATAGAGGCCAAAATCATCCAGAATGAGCAAGTCGGCGGTGAGGAGCTTGCTCCACAGTCGGGTATGCCCGCCGCTGGCCTGGGTGGCGTGCAGGCTCTTTAACAGATGATGCACCGGATAGGACAAGACGCGCAAGTCGCGTTTCAGGGCTTCGATGCCCAGGCCATTCGCCAGGTGACTTTTCCCCACGCCACTGGGGCCACACAACAGGATGTTTTCGTGGCGGGCGATGAAGGTGCAGGTGGCCAGGTCCTGGATCAAGGGGCGATTGACGCCCGGCGCCGCCCCAAAGTCAAAGTGCGCGAGTGTCTTTTGGCTGTCACAGCCCGATTGCGCCAGGTGCCGCGCCAGACGGCCCTGGTTGCGCCGTTCCAACTCATCGTCGAGCAACACGGCCAGGAATTCAAGCGGCGCGAGTTGCCGTTCAACAGCTTGCGCGGCCCGCAGGTCGAGGGTTTCCAGCATCCCCGAGAGACGCAGTTGGCGCAGTTTGGGGAGCAGCGGATGGGTCATCATGCCCTCACCTCCTCCGCGTCCACGGGGGCGCCGAAGAACTCGGCGCTGGTGCGCGCAAAGGCGTGTTTTTGCGGCGGGGCGTCCGGCGCTGGGTCGGGTAGCGGCTCGCGGTCCAGCGCGGCGTTGAGGATCGCCTTGATGCGCCGGTAGCTGGGATCGGCAAAATGCAGGGCGCGCGCACACGCGGCCTCCAAGCGCTCGCCGCCGACGCTCTCTTCCAGGCGCAGGATGGCTTGCACGGAGCGCAGACGGTACAGCGGGCGATCGCCCAGCAGGGTCGCGACAACCTGGCTGGTCGCCGCGCCGAGCCGCGTGGCCACGCGCTGGCAGTGCGCGGGCGTGTGTTCCAGATAGGCCGCCTTGGGCTCGGGATAGTCCGCCAGTCGCGTCCGCCACTCGCCCGGCTTGAGACTCCGCTCGTGGGTGGCGACCAGCTCCAGCCCGTGGTAGATTTCGACGATCCGCTCGCTGATGTAGGCGTCGAGCGTCTGGCCCACGTAGCGGTAGGGCACCGAATAGTAGCTTTTGTCGAGGCGCACGTGGCAGTCGGGATGCACCATGACCGGTTTGACTTCGCGCAGGGTAAACGGCGTTTCGGGCAAGGGTAGCAGCGCGGCCTGCTCGTGCGCGTGGAACAGCGCCAGGGGCGCCTGGTGCGTCGTGCCGTGTTCACGTACTCCGGCGCGCGCCTGCACCCAGGTGCGCAAGTGTTGGTTGGCGACCTGGATATCGAGGAACTCACGCCCGGCCATAAAGTTGCGCTGCACGTAATGCACGCCGCTTTCCACCTTGCCTTTGTGCTGAGGCGTGCGCGGCCGGGTGGGGCTGATCACGAACCCGTAGTGTTGCGCCATCCGCCGGTAGGCTTCACCGAGAATGGGATCGTGAATCAACGCCTGCAGCACCGCCGCTTTCAGGTTGTCAGGCACGATCCGCCTGGGGACGCCGCCCCAACTCTCGAACGCGCGACGATGCAACTCAATCCAGGTGGCGGTCTTTTGATCGAAGACCAGCTCGGCGTACTGGTGGCGGCTGTAGCAGAGTGTGGCGACGAAGACGTAAGCGTGGCGCGCCTGCCCGCTGGCCGGGTCGTACAGATGGCCCACACTCCCAAAGTCGACCTGCGCCTCCTCGCCCGGCGCCGTATGCACCCGCACAAACACCTCTGGGGACTTGGCCCGCAGCTTGTTCACGAACCGGCGCACCGCCGAGTAGCTGCCCTGGTAGTGGTGATCATCCTGCAGGTACTGCCAAATCGCGGTCATTTCGACGCCTTGTTCCACCCACGCTTGCACCACTTCCCGGTAGGGCTCGACGCTCGATTCCACGCTGGGCGGTTGCGGTGGTTCGCCCCACGCAGCCGTCAGCGTGGCGTCGTCCGGCAAGGGCTGTGCTGCATCCAGGTAGCCCTGCGCCGCGGCCCAGGCCTGATACTTGCCCACCGTCGTGCGCGACAACTTCAGGTCCTTGGCGATGCGGCGCTGGCTCTCGCCAGCCCGCAAACGGTAAAGCAATTCTCGTAAGTAGTTCATATGTATTCGCTCCATGTGGTTTATTCTCCAGATCGCACGGTCTAACTGTCTCTCTGGAGAGATGATGCCACACGTGCTAGCTTTCACAAACCGTGGCCTACAGCGAGCGACTACGGGTGGCCCACAGCGCGTGACGCTGACTGGCCCACACCGGGCGATCATAGGTGGCCTACACCGGGCGGCTATGCCTGGCCCTTACCGGGTGACGATGGCTGGCCTACACCAGGCGGCTATGCATGGCCCAGTATAGACCGGTCAATCACACTTTTTGCGGGATAGCTTGTACAGCCTGTTGGTCAGAGAGGCTTTAATCCCCGTAAGGGGTCGGAAACAAGCGGGGCAATTATCATCCTCGGTATCTAAAAAAAGTCAGAGAGGCTTTAATCCCCGTAAGGGGTCGGAAACTCTAGCGTGGGATATCGTCGTCCAGATCATCTTAACACGTCAGAGAGGCTTTAATCCCCGTAAGGGGTCGGAAACCAAAGATCGCGAGGACGATCGAAGCGATGATAGGCCAAGGTCAGAGAGGCTTTAATCCCCGTAAGGGGTCGGAAACTCACAATTTTTTGGCGTCTGCCTTGAGCTTCTGGAGTACAGTCAGAGAGGCTTTAATCCCCGTAAGGGGTCGGAAACTATATTGAAGGAATCTCTTCCTCCATCGGGGATAGTCGTCAGAGAGGCTTTAATCCCCGTAAGGGGTCGGAAACGCGAGATATCCAGCACTTCACCGGGCCTGGCATATACGTCAGAGAGGCTTTAATCCCCGTAAGGGGTCGGAAACTTGCTACGATTTGCGGCAAATTTCGAGCTTCGCCGGTCGTCAGAGAGGCTTTAATCCCCGTAAGGGGTCGGAAACTAGCTACTACCGCTTCGACAGGCCCAAGCCCGTCTTGCGTCAGAGAGGCTTTAATCCCCGTAAGGGGTCGGAAACCGAATTTGACCAGTTACAATAATCGGCCGAGTCCAAAGTCAGAGAGGCTTTAATCCCCGTAAGGGGTCGGAAACAGGCAACCACCCTGAACCCCATAGGCTACAATGACTTTTGTCAGAGAGGCTTTAATCCCCGTAAGGGGTCGGAAACTGTACGTGTTCACAATCGAAGCCGCATCCCGCTTTCCGAGGTCAGAGAGGCTTTAATCCCCGTAAGGGGTCGGAAACTTTGAGTGATAGGCGTGGATAAGGTTTGGGTGTATCCAAGTCAGAGAGGCTTTAATCCCCGTAAGGGGTCGGAAACACTGTTCAGTAGCTCCCCAGTCGATGAAGATTGTGTCAGGTCAGAGAGGCTTTAATCCCCGTAAGGGGTCGGAAACGATAGTTTGCGGGTTTTGCCCAAACAAGTTTGCAGGTTTTGGTCAGAGAGGCTTTAATCCCCGTAAGGGGTCGGAAACCGCATCGGACAAGCCCGAAGTGCCTACCAGGGCATAGAAGTCAGAGAGGCTTTAATCCCCGTAAGGGGTCGGAAACCGTCTTGCAGACGTCGTTGACACACACTTCACCCGGATGTCAGAGAGGCTTTAATCCCCGTAAGGGGTCGGAAACTTCCCATAAGACCTCCTATGCGGCTGGTCTGGCAATCGTCGTCAGAGAGGCTTTAATCCCCGTAAGGGGTCGGAAACTCATAATCTACAGCAGCAAGGGGATCAAGATCAGGATCGTCAGAGAGGCTTTAATCCCCGTAAGGGGTCGGAAACCGCCGCCACCGCGCATAGCATACCCACGCGCAATAGCTCGTCAGAGAGGCTTTAATCCCCGTAAGGGGTCGGAAACGCAAGACGCAGAGCGCGAACGCCGAGCTGGAGGACGAGTCAGAGAGGCTTTAATCCCCGTAAGGGGTCGGAAACTCTGAACCTTGCCCCTGCAGGGAGTACTTCATTCTCCCTGTCAGAGAGGCTTTAATCCCCGTAAGGGGTCGGAAACCCACATCTTCCGTTTGTCCATCACTTGCAGTGATTTCGTCAGAGAGGCTTTAATCCCCGTAAGGGGTCGGAAACTCACGTTATCCCGAAGGACGTCAGAGACAATGTGTCCGTCAGAGAGGCTTTAATCCCCGTAAGGGGTCGGAAACTTTCGCACGATCGAGGATCGTGTATGGCGTTAGTTGCGGGTCAGAGAGGCTTTAATCCCCGTAAGGGGTCGGAAACAATTTGAATGAAATGGATACTAAACCGTCGCCACCTTCGTCAGAGAGGCTTTAATCCCCGTAAGGGGTCGGAAACGGTGTCACCACAGACGCTTGAGACACGGGTGCAGCTTTAGTCAGAGAGGCTTTAATCCCCGTAAGGGGTCGGAAACTCGAGAATATTGGTTCCCAGCAACGCCGGAAATCCTACGTCAGAGAGGCTTTAATCCCCGTATGTCAAATGCCGCCCGTGATGGGCCACCCATAGTCGGGTGATGTGGGCCACGCGTGTGCGGGTTGAGGCAATAAAAGACGGCCCCTCAAGTTGAGGAGCCGTTTTCGTTGACAGTTATCCTTCCAGGCGTATTGTTTCGGCGCTTTGCCGCGACGTTCCAGGACGCACGGCGCTTGTGCAGCCATAGAATTGGTGTCCACGGTTTCCAACGTGATCTCGAATTCCCATCGATCCCTGAGATCGAACAGAAAGATCATCGTCTGGCCTGGCGCCAACGGCAGTTCGCCGACGCGCACTACACTTGTCCAGGGGGCTTCTTCCAGATACGTATGGTTGATGTGGCACAGCTGGCCATACCGGTTTTGATAGGAAAAGCGATACAGGTGGTCGCCGTCGAACGAGTAGACATCCAGGATGAGCTGCGCCAGTTCATCCAACGTGGATGTCGCCGGCAGCGCCATTCGCCGCCACAGGTTCTTCCCCAGCGTGACTTTGAAAATATGGACGCCGTCGCGCACGGTCGCTTCGGCGGGCAACGGCAGAAGTGGTTCCCACTGCGGGATGTAGGGGCGCAAGGCCGGTTGTAACGTCCCCAGTGCAAGGCACTGATTTCCGGGAGGAGGCGTAAAGGCAGTTGTTGCATCGCGGTGACGGGCAAGGGGTGCGCGTAGACGTAATCCAGCAACGCGTCGAAATCATGAACGATGGAGCCGGGGGTAGTTGCGGTAAAGTGTTGCTGTTGAATCAGGCGTTTGTCCCTGGCCGTGAGCTTTATCCTTTTGTATTGAGCGTCTATGATCCCCATTGTGGCCTCCACAGGTCAGACTGTATTACGCGGGTTACTGGTCACGGTGGGTGTCTGGATCGGCAAGGATGTCGCCACTCCGTTTTAACAAGTTCCTGGACCACTGTACTATGATCTCGCCAGCGACATAAGACAGCATGCACACCTGGCGTTGAGCCTGCCCTCACCTCACCCCTCCACCGCTAGCACCCGTTCCCCCACCACGCTGCACACCCGACCCTGCCACTGCAACGTCCCTTCCACTACCACGAACCGTCCGCGCAGCGCCTCGCGATACGCCGCGAACACCTCCGGGCGCAGAACCACATTGACCACGCCCCCCTCGTCCTCCAACGCGATGAACGCCGTCCCCTGCGCCGTCGGCGGACGCTGCCGGGCAATGATCACCCCACCCACGCGCAGCTTCGTCCCGTCAGGCCAGTGGGATAACTCGGCTACCGGCGTCACCCCCATCGCACGCAAGGTCTGCGCCACGGTCTGCACCAGATGCCCTTGCGCTGTCACCCCCGTCGTCGCCACTTCCATCCACAGGCGCTCGGTGTCGGTGGCCCTGGGAAACGCCGGGCGCGTCCCCGGCTCGACGACGTCCAATTGCGGTGGCCCACCGATGGTCTCCATTGCTGCGCCCAGGTCCCACACCAACTGCCGCCGTGGGATACGCCACCCGTCGAAGGCCCCGCCCAGGATCAACGCCTCGACCGCGCGCCGTCCCAGGCGCGTGCGCTGGCAGAAATCGGTGAGCGAGGTGAACGGCCCGTATTCCCGCGCCGTGACGATCTGCGCCCCGCCGCTTTCGCCCACGCCCGACACCGTTGCCAGCCCCAGACGGATGCCGGTGCCGTCCGCCGTCGCGGACACGTCCGACGCTTGCACGTCCGCGCCGAAAATCTGTATCCCGCAGCGCCGCGCCTCGTCCACGATCACCCGTGGCGGATAGAAGCCCATCGGCTGGTGGCGCAGCAGCCCGGCAAAGAAGGCGACCGGGTGGTAGCAGCGCAGCCACGCCGAGTGATAGGTCAGCACCGCGAAGGCCGCCGCGTGGCTCTTGGGGAAGGCGTAGCTGCCAAACGCCTGCATCTGGGCAAACACCGTCTCGATGATCTTTTGCGGTACACCGTTGGCCTGCGCTCCGGCAAAGAACTGCGCCTTGAACTGCTGCAAGGTTTCCTCGGCGCGCTTGCGGCCCAGGCAGCGTCGCAGTTGCTCGGCCTGCCCTGGCGTAAACCCGGCCAGGTCCCGCGCCACCTTGAGCACCTGTTCCTGGAAGATCATCACCCCCAATGTTTCGGCCAGCGCGGGCTTGAGCAAGGGGTGAACATAGCGCACCGGCTCTTGCCCATAGCGCCGCCGCAGATATGGGCGTACGACGTTGGCTTGTAGCGGTCCGGGACGGATCAGCGCGATCTCCACTGTCAGATCGGCAAAACAACGGGGCTGGAAGTTGCGCACCAACTCCGCCTGCGCGCGGCTCTCCAACTGGAACACCCCGATGGTCTCCCCCCGGCACAACATATCGTAGACCGCCGGATCGTCGAAGGTCAACCGTTCCAGTTCAGGGCGCTCCCCGGTCATCGCCGCCACGATACACACCGCGTCCTCGATGGCCGACAGCATCCGCAGGCCCAGCAGGTCCACCTTGACGTACCCTGCGTCTTCCAGTCTCTCCTTGTCCCACTGCGTCACGATCCGGCCCGGCAGTGTCGCCGGTTCCAGGGGAATCAGTGTATTCAAGGCTGGCCCGGAGAGCACCATCCCGCCGTTGTGGATACCCAGGTGACGCGGCAAGCCGTCCAGTTGCGGGACGAGGCGCAGCAGGTGTTGGAACAAGGGGCTGTCCAGGTCTGCGCCCACTGCCGCTTGCAGTGACGGCGTCGCTGTCACGCTCTGTGGATCGTTGACATCCAACGCCCCCACCAGGCGTTCCAACAGCGCCGGAGGCAGACCCAACGCTCGGCCCACATCGCGCACGGCGGAACGCGCGCGGAAGGTTACCAGCGTACAAGCCATTGCCGCGTGATCGGGACCGTAACGCTGCATCACGTATTGGATGACCTCTTCACGGCGATCGGCGGCGATGTCGAGGTCAATGTCGGGCGGGCTGCGGCGCTCCGGTGACAGGAAGCGCTCGAACACCAGGTCGGCAGCCAATGGATCAATCGGGGTAATGCCCAACAGGTAGGCTACCAGCGAATTGGCCGCGCTGCCGCGGCCCTGGCAGCGGATACCGTGTTCGCGGGCGAAGCGCGCGATGTCCCACACGATGAGGAAGTAGTCGTCCAGACCCATCGCGTGGATGCTGGTCAACTCGTGTTCCAGTTGGGATAGAGCACGCACGGTGTCCACATAGCGGTCACGGAGTGCAGCCACGCACAACTGGCGCAAATAGGTGCTGGCGACGCTGCCGTCCGGCGTGGGGAACGCCGGCAACACTTGCGCGCCGTTCGGCAGAAAGGTCACGGCGGACGCACAATGGTCGGCGATGACGCGCGTGTTCGTGATCGCTGCCGGCACGTTGGCGAACAAGGCCGCCATTTCGTCGGGGGTGCGGAAGCGGTATTCATCGTTGGGCCGCAGCAGGTCGCCCGCGTCTTCCAGGGTGACGTGGTGGCGGATACAGGTGAGGACGTCGTGAACCTCACGTTGCTCCGGGTACAGGTAGTGGACATTCCCCGTAGCGACTACCGGCAGGCGCAGGCGGTCGGCCAGGCCCACCAGGTGACCGAGCAAGCGCATCTCGCCGGGGTGATAGTGGCGTTGGACTTCGATGAAGAAATGCTCCGGCCCGAACAGCCGCGCGTAGCCCTGGGCTGCATCGAGTGCCGCAGCGTAGTCTCCAGCGACAATCCGCCGCGCCACAGCTCCCTGGCGACACCCCGACAGCGCGATGAGACCCGCCGAGTGTTCAGCCAGGTCGGCCAATGCCAGCCGCGCCGTACCTTTGGGTTGCCCACGATGCGCCAGGGTGAGGAGTTGGCAGAGGTTGGCATAGCCGTGCGGCGTCTCGGCCAGCAATGTCAGGTGCGCCGTGCCGTCACCGTCTGCCAGCGTCAATTCCGCGCCCAGCAGCGGCTTGATCCCTGCTGCTTCCGCTGTGCGGATGAAGGGCACGGCCCCATACAGCCCGTCGTGATCGGTGAGGGCCAGCGCGGGCATTTCCAGGGATGCCGCGTGTTCGACCAGGCTCTGCGGCGAGACGACGCCGTCCAGCAGGCTGTGACTGGAATGGGCGTGCAGTTCGACGTAGCAGGCGCGGTTCATATCCGCCGCCGTTCCAGATACCAGGCGTCGTTCGCCAGGTCGCGGAAAACGATCTTCACCTGGCGGTCGCGCAGTTCGACGCGGTAGTAGTCGCGCAGCACGGGCTGTGTCCACCAACGCCGTCTTTCGCGCCAGTGCTCGTAGACGCGAGCCACGGGGTGAAAGCGTTGATCCCACACCAGGGCCAGCGGTTGCCCGGCAGCGTCAAGCGTGGTCTGGATCGCGCGCGGGCCGGGTGGGGCCAGCAGCGACGCCACGATGACGATCAGTTCCCCGAAACGCTGGCGCAGCCGCCGCAAGGTCTCCTGCAGGGCGCGCCCACGCGCGTCGCTGGGTGCGTTGAACAGCGCCAGTTGTGTCGCCGCGAGATACGCCGGACGCAGGGGGTACAGTGTCAGGGTCAGGCGAGTCACAGCGCGGGTAAGGGTGACGCGCATTGCCAATCCAACGGCCTGACGCTTGAGTTGGTCCACATCGTCCGTGGGCGGTTCGATGGCGGTGCTGACGATGTGTGTTTTCCCGGCTTCGTCTTCGAGCGTCAGGGTTATGCCCTGCGCCTGATGTTTGCGCTGTACCAGGTCGGTCGCCGCGCTTTCACCCAGCCGTGCAACGCGCGCGACCAGGGGGCCGGCATCGCGTAACGGGGGTTCGCACAAGTGACTGCGTTCCACCACCAGGGGCGGGGCATCGGGGTAAACGCCGCGTGGATCGCGCCCGGCGGCTAGATCGTGGAACAGCCCCGCATCCGCACCGAACTGCCGCACGATGGCGGCGCGTGGCAAGGCCGCCAGTGTGCCCAGGGTGGTAATGCCGAGCAGGTGCAGGCGACGATGCATTTCAGGGTCGAGGGGCAGGGTCTCGATGGGCAGCGGAGACAGAAAGGTGCGTTCCTGGCCCGGCTGCACCGGACACCAGCCGTGAGGCCGGGCGGCACGCGCGGCTTGTTCGGCGGTGAAGCGTTGAGGAGCCAGGCCGATGCGGGCGTCCAGCGTGCTGACTTGCAGCACTTCCCGCGCCAGTGACCGGGCCAGTTCGACGTCTGCTTGCGCCGGATCGCGCCCTTGGGGGACACGCAGATCCGACACATCGGCAAACAGGTAGCCCAACCCCGCCGTCTCGACGCGGTCGGTGTGCTGGCGCAGCACGGCATCCAGCGCGGCGTGCGCTTCGCAGTAGACGGCTTCCCGCGCCGGGACGAAGGTTGCGCCGGGGCACACCTGCGCCGCGCGCGCCAGGCGCATTCCCAGGCGCACCCCGGCAGAGGCGGCATCGGGGGAGCAGTCCAGCACCGCGCCGGGGTCCCACGGGCGTCCTCCAACGATGAGCGGCGCGGTATCCAGGGCTCCGGCTTGCTGTTCGACCTGAACCGGCAGATGAGCAGCGAGCAGGCAGATGATTTTCATTGTCTGACTTGGCTCCAACGATATAGAACATAGGTTCTATTTCATTATAACGAGCCGACTGGGGACGGTCAAGTATATTCACATTTTGGGGCAAGGGGCATATATTTTGGGTGTAGAGATGATGACAGAATGTCGACAAGATGATGAACATCGCAGTCCGATCTGCCAATGCAGACCTGACAGGTTTTCTGAAACCTGTCAGGTCTGGCGAAACGCACCCTTATTAGTTTGACGTTTCTGCAAAATCCTCATATAGTATGAGAGGATATTGCATCATCTCAATAAAAAGGGGAGAAGTGGGGGTTTGGGGGCGGGCGCAGCCCGCCCCCAAACCCCCACCCCCAGATTTTTGAGAAGATACAGGATATTGGCAATTGAAGGAAACGGCGGGCGAGGGACCAGCGATGACACTGCGTATTATTGGCAAGTATGAACTCCTGGAAGAGGTGGGCCGCGGCGGTTTTGCCGTGGTGTACCGGGCGCGCGATACCACGTTGGATCGCGTGGTGGCCCTCAAGGTGCTGCACCCGCACTGGGTGACCGATCCCCAATTTGCCACGCGCTTCCGCCAGGAGGCGCGCGCCGCGGCGAACCTGCGCCACCCCAATATCGTCACCGTCCACGACACGGGTGAAACCGACGGCCAGCTCTACATTGCGATGGCTTACCTGCCGGGACGCACATTGCACGACTTGCTGGAAGAACAGGGCGCGCTGCCCCTGGAAGCGGCCTTGCCCATTTTGGAACAACTGGCTGACGCCCTGGACTACGCTCACGCGCAAGGCGTGGTCCACCGCGACGTGAAACCGCTCAACGTGATCGTGGAAGACACTGCGCGCGGCCCGCGTGCCACGTTGATGGACTTCGGCCTGGTCAAAGCGTTGGAGAGCAGCACGGCATTGACCTCGCAAGGCACGCTGCTGGGATCGCCGGAGTATATGGCTCCGGAGCAGGCCGACCCCAACCGCCACGCTGAGATCGGACCGGCCACCGACCGCTACGCCCTGGGCATCGTGGCCTACCGGATGCTCGCCGGGCGCGTGCCCTTCCCCGGCAACACGCCCGGCACGCTCAACGCGCACCTGAACCTGAAGGTGCCCGATCCACGGGATTTTGTGCGGGACTTACCGCCGGAGGTGACCGCGGCCGTGCTGACGATGCTGGCGAAGGCCCCCGCCGACCGTTTCCCAACGGCGAACGCATTTGTGGCCCGGCTGCGCGAGGCTCAGGAAGCCGCGAGGCAGCGACAAACCCGCGAGACGCACCTGGCATCGCAGTACCAGATGCTCCAGGCTGCCATACAGCAAGGCGCCTGGGACAATGCCATACAGATAGGGCAGCGCATCCAGCAGAGCGCCCCCGATTACGCCGATGTGACGCGCCTGATAAGTCTGGCGCAGAAGAAACACCAGGAAGCGGAGGCCGCGCGGGCGGCGGCGCAGGCGCGCCGGGAAAACGAAGCGCGCCTGGCGCCTTTGCGCGCGCAGGTGCAGGCTGCTGTTGACCGGCAGGACTGGCCCGAAGTGCTGCGCATCGGTGGGCAAATCCAGGCGCTTGAGCCGGACGATCCCGTTGCCGCCCAATGGATTGCCCAGGCGCAAGAACAAGTGCGCCGCCCCGTACGAACGCCGCCCTCTGGTCCGACGCGAGCGCCCAGCCCTGTGCGCCAACCACAGCCCCTGCCTGACTGGCTCAAACCGGTGGGGATTGGCCTGGCGGCGGTGGTTGTGCTGGGGGTGTTGATTGGCGTGCTTGGTCCGCCGCTGTGGGAGGCCTTTTTTGCAGCTCAAACGCCTACACCTGAGCCGATGCCAGCTTTCTCTTTGCCCCCTTGTGAAACCGCTGGCGCGACCTGGACCCGCCCGACGGACGGGATGACGATGGTGTGCGTGCCCGGCGGCACATTCCAGATGGGCAGCGAGACCGGTGCTGATGATGAAAAGCCGGTACATCCAGTGACGTTGAGCGCATTCTGGATTGACCAGACTGAGGTTACCAACGCGCAGTACGGGGAATGTGTGATAGACGGGGTATGCACAGCTTCAACCTATGCCGACAATGCTGATTTTAACGGGAACCAGCAGCCTGTGGTTGGCATAGACTGGCACAATGCGGAGAAGTATTGCGCCTGGGCCGGCGGGCAGTTGCCGACCGAAGCGCAATGGGAATACGCGGCGCGGGGGCCAGAGGGGTATGTTTATCCGTGGGGCAATGTCGGGCCTGATTGTACTAAAGCAAATTACTGGGGTAAAGAGAATGGTTGTGTAGGAAAGACGTCACCGGTCGGTTCTTATCCGGAAGGGAAAAGCTGGGTTGGCGCGTTAGATATGGCCGGCAACGTATGGGAATGGACGGCGGATTGGTACGATAAGTATCTTTCTGAGTCTCAGACGGATCCTGAAGGGCCGACAGAAGGACAATCCAAGGTGGTGCGTGGGGGTTCCTGGAGCCACAGCGTGAACCACGTGCGCGCTACGAACCGGAACGGGAACCCGCCAACGAACTCGAACTACTACCTGGGGTTTCGGTGTATGGTGGTACGCGCCCAGGATTAAAAATCATTGTCCTCTGTCCATTGAAAATCTGTCCTTTTCTTGCTGGAGCAGGCATCTGGTAGGGGCGCAAGTTCCTCCGGGGGGAGTCCAGAGGGGCGTAGCCCCTCTGGACGCGGCAAAATGAAAATTTGGGGTCTGCTGTGAAAACGTACAAAAACCTGTACCCGCAAATCTACGCTTTCGACAATCTCTACCAGGCGTTCCGTGAAGCGCGCAAGGGCAAGCGCAGCAAGCCGGAGGTCGCCGCGTTTGAGTATCACCTGGAGCCGGAACTGTGGCAATTGCAGCAAGAGCTGCAGGAGCACACGTACCAGCCCGGTCCCTATCACCACTTCTACATCATCGAACGCAAAAAGCGCAAAATCAGCGCCGCGCCCTTCCGCGACCGGGTCGTGCATCACGCGCTGTGCCGCGTCATCCAACCCATTTTCGAGGCGCGCTTCATCCACGATTCCTACGCCTGCCGCGTGGGAAAGGGCACACACCGCGCCGCCGACCGCGCGCAGGAGTTTGCGCGGCGCAACGCCTACTGCCTCAAAGGCGATGTGCAACAGTTCTTCCCGTCGATTGACCACGCCCTCCTCCGCGAGATCCTCGCCCGGCGCATCGCCGATACGGAGGTGTTGTGGCTGATTGACCAGATTCTGCATAGCGGCGCGGGCGTGCTTGATAGCGAGTACACAATGCAGTGGTTCCCCGGCGACGATCTGTGGGCGGGATTGCGTCCACGCGGTTTGCCGATCGGCAACCTCACCAGCCAGTTTTGGGCCAACACCTACCTCGACCGGTTGGATCAATTCGTCAAACGCGAGCTGAAATGCGCGGCCTATCTCCGCTACGCGGATGATTTCTTGCTTTTTCACGCCGACAAAGCGGTGTTGCACGGCTGGCGCGAGGCGGTGATCGCCTGCCTGGCGGAGCTGCGGCTCAAGCTGCACGAGCGCAAATCGGTGGTCTTTCCCACAGCCGACGGCATCGACTTCGTGGGCTACCGCATCTTCGCGGATCACCGGCGGCTGCGCAAAGACAACGTGCGCGCGTTCGCCCACCGCCTGCGCACATTCCGGGACGCTTACCGGCGGGGTGAAGTGACGCTAAGCGCGATTCAGCCGTCGATCCAATCCTGGATCGCGCACGCCGCCCACGCGGACACCTACCGCCTGCGCGAGCGGCTGTTTGCGGAAGTCACATTTTCAGGCGGAGTCCGATCATGAGTGGACCGCAGAGCGGATACCCGATCTTCCCTAAAACGCACGATTTGATCAAGTGGCTGATGGAGCATACCGCCGGCTTTCCCCGCAACCAGCGCTTTATGCTGGCCAAACGGGTGCAGGATGCCGTGATGGATTTTTACGAATGTATCATTGCCGCGCGCAAAGTCCCGCTGCGGCAACGGGCTGAAATGTTGTTGCGCGCGGACGTGGCCCTGGAAACATTGCGCCTGCATCTGCGGCTGTGTTACGACTTGAAATTGTCCAGCGCGGATCAATACAAGTACGCCTCGCAGAGTGTCAACGAGATCGGCAAGCTGTTGGGCAAATGGATCCAGGGCGTCAAAGCGGGCAACGAGAGCCGTTAGCCGGCCGTGCGCCGCTCACGACTCTGGTTGTGGGGATTGGGCCATAAGGTGGTGCGTGGGGGTTCCTGGAACAACAACGAGAACAACGTGCGCTCTACGAACCGGAACAGGAACACGCCAACGAACACGAACAACAACCTGGGGTTTCGGTGTATGGTGGTACGCGCCCAGCGCTCCCCGATCGGAATGTTTCGTGCTCACGGGTGCGAAACCGGAATTTGGGGAATCCAGGCCTGGTTCCCGGTCGTACGGCTGGCATGGCCAGTCGTGCGGCCAAAGATCAACCGGCCCCGCCCCTCGTGGTAGGCAACGAAGCCCGGGGCGGGGCCACCCTGAAAGTATAACGTGAAGAGGACGATTCTATGGCGACACACATCGGCAAATACGAGATCATCGAAGAAATCGGCCGGGGCGCATTCTCCGTCGTCTACAAAGCGCGCGACGCGCGTTTGGGTGAGATGGCGCTGAAAGTGCTCAAGGCGGACTACACCAGCGAGCCGGAAGTCGTCACGCGCTTCCTGGAAGAGGCGCGCAAGACCTTCGGGTTGCGGCACCGCAATATCGTGCGCATCTACGCGGTGGATGAAGATCAGGGCGTGCCCTACATCGCGATGGAATACTTGCCCGGCGGCGCATTGACCGACCGGCTGGGCGGCGACCCACTGCCGCTGGATGCGGCGCTGGCCATTCTGGGGCAGGTCGCCGCGGCATTGGATTATGCCCACCAGCGCAAGCTGGTGCATCGCGACGTCAAACCCTCGAACATCCTGTTCGATGATGAAGGCCAGGCGGTGTTGGTGGATTTTGGCCTGGTCAAATCCCTGGTGGCCAGCCGGCTGACCACCGCCGAGACGATCCTGGGCACGCCGCACTATATGGCGCCGGAGCAATTCACAGCCAAAGACACCGTGGATGCGCGCGCCGACATCTACAGTTTAGGCGTCGTAGCCTACGAGATGCTCACCGGGAAGCGGCCTTTCGAGGCTGATACTACGGCGGCGGTGCTCATGGCGCACCTCAACGAAAGCCCACCCGATCCCCGCGCGGCCAATCCAGGCCTGGATGCCGGTGTGTGCGATGCCATACGCAAAGCATTGGCGAAATCGCCGGACGGCCGCTTCGACAGCGCCGGCGCCTTTGTGCACAGCCTGCGCCAGGCCTGGAGCGACGTCAAGCAAACCCGGCAGACGGAATCCACCCTGGATGCGCTTTACACCCAGGCACAAACTGCGCTGAAAGCCGAACAGTGGGCCGAACTGGCCCGCCTGTGCCTGGAAATGCGCGATCTCAATCCCGACTTTCGCGATGTCACCACACTGCTGGCGCTGGCCACAGGCCGGGTCCTCGAAGAAGACAAAAAGCGCCAGCAAGAACTGGCCTATCGCCAGCAATATGCCGATGCGCTGCAATTGTTGGCAGACCATGCCTATGCCGAAGCGATCGCGGCATTAGAGGCGCTGCCTCCCGGCTTCGCCGACGTGGCCCAACAGGTGCAGCAAGCACGCGCCGGACAGATCAAGGTCGAGCTGTACGCCCAGGCCAAAACGAAATTGGCAGAACACCTGTACGCAGAGGCCTGCACCGACCTGCTCACGTTGCTGGAACAGGACGCCGATTATGAAGACGCCGCCGCTTGCCTGCGCGCCGCCACAGCGGGCGCCCTGGAACACCTGAACGCCGTGCAGTCCGAATTGGAAACGGCGCGCGCGTCGTTAGCGCGCAGCCAGGGGGAGAACCAGGAGGCGCGCGCCCGTGCGACCGCCTTGGAAGCCCAGCTTGCGGAAGCCACTGCCGCGCACAAACGTCTGGAAAAAGCCTTGCGGGAGGCCCAAAAGCGGACAAGCGATTTGGAAACCCAGACGCGGGAGGCGCAGGCCCAAGTCTCCGCGTATGACCAGGTGCTGCTGGCGCTGGAAGACCGCGCGCACGAAAAAGCCCTGTCCCTGGCCGAACCCCTGGCCGGCAACGACCTGCCAGGGATTGTCCGTGTGTTAGCGCGTTTGCAGGCGCTCGCGTCTGCCGCACAGCCAAAGCCGCCCACGGCGAAAGGCGATGTGTGGGTGCATCCCAAAGACGGGAAAACGATGGTGCGCGTCCCGGCAGGTGATTTCCTGTATGGCGATGACAAAGAAAAGCGCACGCTGCCGGAATTCTGGATCGACAAGACGCCGGTGACGAACGCTGAATACGCTCAGTTTGTGCAAGCAACAGATCACAAGCCGCCGCAACATTGGCAGGGGAAAACACCGCCAAAGGGAATGGCTGATCATCCGGTCACCTATGTGTCCTGGCACGATGCCGTAGCTTACGCAGAATGGGCCGGGAAGCGCTTGCCTACCGAGGAAGAATGGGAAAAGGCAGCGCGTGGGACGGACGGGCGTGTGTATCCGTGGGGCAATCAACAACCAACACGTGAGCTTTGTAACTTCGATGGAAACGAGAAAGGTACAACGCCGGTAGGCAAATATTCTCCACAAGGTGATAGCCCGTATGGATGCGTGGATATGGCGGGGAATGTCTGGCAGTGGACGGCGAGTGATTATGACAAGCACAGCAAGGTGGTGCGTGGGGGTTCCTGGGACTTCAACGGGAACAGCGTGCGCTCTACGTACCGGAGCAGGGACACGCCCTCGGACACGATCTACTCCCTGGGGTTTCGGTGTATGGTGGTACGCGCCCAGGATTAACAATCATTGTCCCCCTGTCCATTGATTCTCTGTCTTTTTCTGGCTGTAGCGAGTATCTGGTCTGGCGCCAGTCTCGCCCCTGGGGTCTGGGGCGTTAGCCCCAGCCGCGCGAAAATTGAATTTTGAGGCATCGAAGGAACATTGAATGGGCTTCTGTTCACACTGTGAAACCTATCTCCCGCCAGAGACAGCCGCCTGCCCGGTGTGTGGCGTTTCTGCACCCGCACCGGCAGCGCTTGTACCCGCCTGGGCCGTACCCTTGCCCTCATCGCTATCCGGTGCGCCGGTGGCATTCGCTGGGGGGATACTGGCGGCCAGCCACACGGAGCGCGCTGCCGTCCTGGAATGGCGCGCTATCGCAAACGGGCACAGGGGGTGGCACTGCACCTTCGACAACACCTTGATCACCGGCATGGTCGCCACCGGAGAACGCCTCCTGGTCAGCCTCACCAGCACAGACCCGCTGCACGGACAGGGCGCGCTCGTGGCCCTGGATGCGGCAGGGCACGAGGTCTGGCGCTGGACGACAGAAATACAGCACATCTCTGCCCCCGTTATCGCCGGAGATGCCGTCTACGTCACTGCCGGCGCCGGTCATCTGGTCGTCGTGGATATCACCACCGGCGCGGAACAAGGGCGCTGGGCGTTGCCCGTTTCCGTGTCGCTCGCCGCGCCCGCCGTCGCCGGGGAAACGCTCTACCTGCCGTGCCGCGGGCCGCACCTGCTGGCCGTCACCCTCTCCGGCGCGCTGCGCTGGCGCTTCGACGCTCCGCTGCCGGAAAACGCCTGGCTGCACCACACGCCAGCGCTTTGGCAGAATACCGTCTTTGCCGCCAGCAGCGCCGGGCTGATCTTCGCGTTGCAGGCGGATAGCGGCATAGTGCGCTGGCAGGTCCCGGTCGGCCCGCTGGACCGGCCCCTGAGTCCGCCCGTCACAGACGGCGAACGCCTCTACGTGGGCGCGCGGGATGGTCTGCACGCCCTGACCCTGAACGGCGAACCGCTCTGGCATTTCCCCACCGCACAGAAAATCACCGCTGCACCGGTCGTCGTGGGTGGTGTGGTGTATGCCGCGTGTTGGGACCGCTGCCTCTACGCGCTGGATGCCGTCACGGGCCGGAAATTGTGGCGCTATCCGGTGGAACGGCACATTGAAGTCGCGCCGCTCATTTTCTCGGCCGATACCGATCAGGCCTACGCCGTGATCGCCGATGCGGGCGGCACGCTCACCGCGCTCATCCGCCCTCGCAGCGCTGCCGAACAGGAGGCCGCCGGGCAATGGCAAGAAGCCGCGTGCGCCTACGCCGCGCTGGATCAACCCGCGCGTGGAGCCGCGCTCCTGGAAGCGCACGGCCAACCGTACCAGGCCGCGCAATTGTGGGAAGTCGCCGATGAACCGGAGCGGGCAGCCATACAGTACGAAATAGCCGGACATTGGGAGCAAGCCGCCGGTCTGTGGGCCAGGCTAGGACAACCCTTGCGCCAGGCGGAAGCGTTGCAACAACACGCGCGTTCCCTGGCAGAGGGGAAGACGCCATTGGACATCCAGGCCGCGCTCTGGGAGCAGATCGCCGCCCTCTACGCCGAACACAATCAGCCCACATTGGCAGAACACTGCCGTCGCGAGGTCGCCCGCTGCCGTCAGCAACCGGTCATCGCCTTGACCATTGAACACAGCGGATTGGTGCTGGGTGAATGGTCGTTGGTGCACTTCATCGTGCACAACGCCGGGTTTGGTCCGGCGCGCAATCTGGTCATCCACACCGACAAGGCGTGCTTCGTCGGACAGGTGACGCAGACGCAGCGCATCACCACCTTGAAGGCGGGGGAGCAAGAAGTGCGCACGCTCGACCTCAAGCCGTTGGAAGCCGGCAGTGCGCCATTGCGAGTAACGGTGGAGTTCACCGATCAGTCCGGTAAGCCGATGCCCTGGGAGAAGACTATCCACCTGCCTGTGGCGCGGGAAGCTGCCGCGCGCGCAACGCAGACACATACGCAGGTCTTCCGCGCCACGCGCTTTGTGGACCTGGAAATCCGCATCTTCAAACGCGCGGAGGCGGGCTATCCCGTCGAAATCACGCTGGCCGGGCAGCAGCACTTCGCCGGTATCATTGCCGCAGACCTGGCCCACTGGATTCCCTCCGCCGATACCACAGTCGATGGTCGCGCCTTGTTCGCTGCGCTCACCGCCGACCCGGCACTGGCGAATGCCTGGGCGCGCTGTCGCGGGCAGGCTCCACAGCGGCGGGTCCGCCTGTGGCTCGATGTGGCTGCGCCAGAACTGCACAGTATTCCGTGGGAATGTCTATGTGCAGACACGCTCCCCCTCGCGGCAGACGCGGCCACGCCTTTCTCACGCTACCTGCCCACGCAGGACGAATGGGGCGCTGTCATCACCACCCGTCCGGTGCGCGTCCTGGCCGCTATCGCCAATCCCACCGACCTGGCGAAGTACAATCTGGCCAGGCTGGATGTGGAGCAGGAACAGGCACTTGTCACAAGTGCGTTGAGCGGCGTAGATAACTTTCAGGTGGACTTCCTCCCTGTGCCGGTGACGTTGGCGCGCCTGGAAGAACGCTTGCGTGCCGGGTATCATCTGCTGCACCTGGTCGGTCACGGCGTCTACAATCCCCGCCAACACACAACGGCTTTGTGCTTGCAGGGTAAAGCCGGCCAAACGCAGCTTGTCACCGACGCAGAGTTCGGTGCAATGTTAACCCGCCAGGGGATACGCCCACGTTTGGTCGTGCTGGCCGCCTGTCACGGCGCGACGCGCTCCACCGCCGATGCGTGGCGCGGGATAGCGCCCGCACTGGTGCAGGCCGGCGTCCCGGCTGTCGTGGCGATGCAGGGCGCAGTCGCAATACCGACAGCGCAGGCGTTCACCGCCGCATTCTACCGCGCGCTGGCCGAGCACGGCGCGGTCGACCTGGCCCTCAACCAGGCCCGCAGCCTGCTCATCAGCCAGGGCTGCTGCGATGTTGCCCTGCCGGTGCTTCTGATGCGACTGCAGGATGGGCAGATCGTGTGAGCGGATTTTCGGTTTTAGAAGTGAAGGTGAACGCGGTATTTCCTGTTCCAACTCAACGGTTTGGCTCGCTCCTGGTCAGTGCCAACGGACGTTACTTCGTGGATCGCCACGGCACGCCGGTGTTCTGGCTTGGCGATACACTGTGGGAGCTGTTCCGCTGCTTCGATGCAGACACCGCACTTCAGTTGCTCCGTCGACGCCAGGCGCAGGGCTTCAACGTGACCCTGGTGATGCTCACCGGCGTGGATACTCCGCGCTTTGGCCTGGATGCGCCACCGGCGTACCGTAATCTAGCAGGTGAAGTGCCCTGGCTGGACAACGATCCGCTGCGGCCCAACGAGCGCTACTTTCAACCCATCGACACACTGATCCGGCTGGGGGAACAGACCGGACAGACATTGGTGGTGGGTGTGTATCACCAGTGGCACGTGGACACCATCACGCTGGCCAAGGCGCGTCCCTGGGCGCGCTGGGTGGCACAGCGTTACCGCGACGTTCCGAACCTGATCTGGTCGATGTACCCGCAGGCGACGCCGGAGTACATTCCCGTGTGCCGGGAGTTGGCTGTCGGTTTGCAGGAAGGCGATGGCGGGGCGCATCTCATCTCGGTCCACCCGGACCCGGCAGTGGCCTCGTCCAGTTTTCTGCACACCGAACCGTGGCTGGCGTTCAATATGATCCAGACGTGTATTGACTACGAACAGATTCCGACTGCCGTGACCACCGACTATCAGCGTGTGCCGGCCAAGCCGGTGGTGATGGCTGAAGGCGGCTATGAGGGGGTGGAGTTTGGCAGACGGCAGACCGCGTTGGAGATTCGCCGGCAGGCGTATTGGACGCAGTTGGCCGGTGGGCATCACGTCTACGGGCACAATGACGCCTGGACCGCGCCACAACGGTGGGCGGAATGGGTGGACACGCCAGGAGCAGCCAGTCTGCGGGTACTGCGCGACATCCTGACAGGTTTGCCGGAATGGTGGCAGATCGTCCCGGATGCGACGCTCTTGATAGCCGGGGCGGGAAGCGGGGCGACGCAGAACCTGGCGGCGCGTCACAGCGCCGGAGCGTGGGTGTTGGTCTATCTTAGCACGCCGGGCACGGTGTCTGTACGGTTGGACGCTTTGGCTGGGGGCTGCCCTTGCCGCGCCGAGTGGATTGATCCCCGCGACGGCGCGCGTGTGCCGGCGGGTGCAATCGCCGGACAGCCGGTGATGACGTTCACTTCGCCGCCAGACTGGGAAGATGCGCTGTTGTATATTGGAAGCACGTAACGCATTGACATTTCCACAAGAAGCTGAGATGACTATATCCGGTCACGGATTACAACCCTACCGCCTTCCGGCCGAAACCGTGCCCGCCTTTGCCCGCACCAACGCGCAGACCATCGCCCAGCGGGTGACCTTGCTGCGTGAACTACTGCCCGATGTACGCGCCATTGGAGAACTGTGCTGCGGGGATTGCGCGCGGCAATGGGCGGCGTATCGCCAGGCATTCCCCGATGTCAGCTACCGGGGACTGGACATCGCTCCACATATCGTCGCGGCGAATCAAGCCCGGGGCATAGCGTGTGCCTGTGGCGATGTAATGAACCCGGAAATCTTACGCCAGTTCCTCGGCTGTGACGTGCTTTTCTTCGGGCCGCCACTCTCGCAAGGGTGCGATGGGCACAATCTATTGGCCTTTCACGAGGTCATTCCCACGTATACTGACTTTGCGCGTCTGCTGTGGGGTGACTTGGACTATCAGGGGACGCTGGTCTGTATCTGTCCCAATACGACAACAATGGGCGATGTACAACGGCTGTACGCGCAGACGCGCATTGCGCGGCCCGATGTCAATCTGCGCTTGCTCCATTACAGCTACGCCACCCGCACAGGGCACGATGAGGTTACGCCGCTACGCCTGAAATACGGGGAACTGTGGTTTTCCACGGTGCTGCCCGATGTGTGGGAAGTGCGAGAGTTAGGGCCGGACTAACGGTCAGTGTCGTATGACAAGGGGTAGATACACCGTCCGTACAGGCGATAAGCGTACTAGCAGCGGGTAATCTTTCACCCGCAGATTTCGAATCACCAACGCTTGCCCCTCATCCTGCGTCACCAACGGCTGCACCAGGCTGTGTAACGGGTCGATGCCCACCGCTGACTGACCGGCGAAGCCTGGCAGGCGCAGGGTCGTGCTGATGCCGGGGTCTTCATCGGTGGCGATCCCGTCATTCCACAGCGCCAGCAGATGCCGGTCATCCGGCAGAGCAAAGGTATACGTTGCCACTTGGGTCATCGTCGTCTGCGCCTGGATCGGGATGATTTCCACCTTGGCTCCGGCGAAAACCGTGGACAGATTTTGCAGGACGGTGTACGATTCTTGGCGCAGGCTGGACATACCAGTAGGATTCACGTCGAGGTCCAGTCCCAGGTTGATGACGATGCCGCGGGCGTAGTACTTGGCCGCGGTGCTGTTGGTGTACAATGGGTCCTCCGGCGCACACCACGGACAATCAGGGCTGCGCCAGACGATCTCGTCGCCGCGAAACTCGCCGTCAAAGCCGTGCGCAATGGCTTCATCCCTGAGGTGCTGCACGATGGTTGGGTAGGCATAGTAATAGTCGGCGTGATCAGGATAGGCCGGCGATGTACCGAACATCGAGTGCCAGGCGACCACATCGACCAACGGCATCAAGTTCGACTGAACCACGGTGAGCATATACTGGTACGAATCGGGATTTTTCAGGTAAGATGTGCTGCCCACTACAATCTTGGCTTGGGGACACGCACTCCGGATGATCGGGATGAGAGTGTGCGTAACCGAGATGTAATCTTGTGGCTCGATGTACTGTACTGGACTGGCCGCGTTGTCCGGCTCGCTCCAGATGTCAAAGTAGGGGACACGTCCGCAGAAGTGGGGAACGATGAATTGCACGAACTCCTGGAAACGCTGTACGTCTTCGACAGTCTTGAACCGCGAGGTGATTCCCGTCCAGCCGTCGGGGTGATTGGCTTTGTCCCAGAAGTTCAGGTAGTAGGTCAGGGTTAGGCCGTGGCTGACGACATGGGTGATCCAAGCGTCGTAATAAGGATCGATGGACAGTTCCGGTTTAGTCCAATCGATGGGTTCTTCACCCTCCTGCACGGACAACCTGAAGCGTGTGACGCCGGAGGTCGCTATCTCCTGGTCGAACCAGGCATACAGATCCCCCAATGTCCACAACGCTCCTGCGCCACTGCCAATGCGGTTGTCGGCCAACTCCTCGGAGCGCCGGGGTTCCAAAGGAGAGATGAAGCGGTAGTTATCCTCCTGGATGATCCATTCCACGCCTGATCCGCTGGTGGGCGGCGAAAAGGCACTGGTGTTTCCCGCCGCGTCCGTCGCCGTCGCCGTGAGATGCGGGCCGGTCAGGGGCGCGCCTTTGGCAAACACAAAGAGTCCCGTCGCGTCTGCCGAGGTCTGACCTTCATAGACTGCGCCCTGGTCGCCGGAATCCGAGAAGACTTCTACCATACACCCGGCGCAGGCGCGACCCCAAACGCTGCCTTCTGCCAGGTTAAAGGCCATCAGGAAGGGCGCAGGCAGATTGCCGTTGCCACCATCGTCCAGACGAATGCCTTGTTCGGTATTGCTGTAGATGCTGTTCCCGGTGATGGTATTGCCCACGCTGGCAGCCGTGTCAACCTGCACACCAAAGGGATTGTGTGCGATGCTGTTACCTGGCCCGACAGTGTTGTGACTCGCGCCATCGTGAAACCAGACTCCGAACATCGTGTTGGGAATAGGCTGGTGTCCATCAATGCCCACGCCGATTAAGTTATCGCGGATGACGTTGTAACTGCTGTCGGTGTTGCAGCAACCCTGAATCGCACTGGCGTTGCCGCTGATTACGTTCTCTTGGATGATATTGTGGTTGGCGCTGTTGATGTGAATGCCATCATACTGGTTCCCCCACGCCTGCAAGCCGGTGCGGTCAACGCCAATAAGATTCCCCTGGATGGTGTTGTAGGCCGTCGTGGCATCCCACATCCCAATGCCACAGACGCCGTTGCCGCTGATGAGGTTGCCCTGGCCGAGTGGCCCACTGCCTGTTTGCCGGTCGCCGCCGATAGTGTTGTGCTGCCCGCGCAGTTCGATGCCACAACCGGTGAAGTTGACGATGTGCAAACCGCGCACCGTCACCCCGTTGGCGCGAATGTCCAGGCCCGGTGTGCTGGCACCACCGGCAGCGCTGCCATCCAGGATCACGCCGACGTCACTGGCATCGATGGTCAGGTTATCTTGAGTGATTGGTGGCAGAGCACTGAGCAATGTAATCGTTGCCGGATCGGCAGGGGAAAACACTGCTGCAGAGAAAACAATGCTGTCACCGGCAGACGCATCGAGCAGTGCCTGACGCAGTGTGCCTGGTCCCGCATCGGCATTGCTGGTTACGGCGTAGACACCGGCGCCGAACGATGCCCTTTCGGCTAAACCGATAGGCGGCACGTCGCCCGTTGCGAATGTGTGAAGCAACACCATCACGATGAGCAAAGCCACAGTCAAAGTACCGAGTCGATAGCCTTTCATCGATACACTCTCCTTTCTCGTACACGGACAGTAACGATGTACGGTGATGCTCGAATGGGGAAGATGCGGTGCGTACCCGAATGAGGATGAAGCTTGATTGACAATTCTACAGCAAACTGCCAGGTGCGCAATGATTCACCGAAAGCTCAATCGGTATTCGATCTCTTGCTCCTTATTCAGTTGATCAACATCGTTTTTGCGATATGATAACAGGCGGGCGCAATTCAGCAAAGTTCACATCGTCGACGGTCGAACTCTCCTGGGAAACCCTTGCCTCCCGAACAATTTTCGCTCAATCCTAGCCCGTTTGGGGTTGACCTAGTCATAACCAGTTTGCCCCAACACATCTGTATTCGTTTCTATACCGGCGCAATAGAACAGGTGAGGGTATGACAGAATTGATGGGTCAGGCCATTGGAGCGTACCGGCTCATCGCCAAGTTGGGCGAAGGCGGGATGGCTGAAGTCTACAAGGCGTACCAACCTCGCCTCGAACGCGAGGTCGCACTCAAGTTCATCCGCCCTGAACTTGCCGCCGATGCGGAGTTTCGGGGGCGTTTCGAGCACGAGGCGCAAGCGATAGCCCGCCTGAGCCACCCCAACATAGTTCACGTCTATGACTTTGGCGAGGAAGGCACTCGCTATTACCTGGTGATGGAATACGTCCCTGGCCAAACCCTTAAGGGACGCCTGGAATCACTGCGCGCTGCCGGGAAGACGATGGACTGGGACGAGGCCTGCCGCATCATCAACCAGATCGCCGCGGCATTGGACTATGCTCATCAGCAGGGCATCATCCATCGTGACGTGAAGCCGGCTAACATTATGCTGACCCCCGACGGGCGCGCGTTGCTCAATGACTTCGGCATCGCCAAGATGCTCGGTACGTCACAGGCGCTGACACAGACCGGCGGCACCATCGGCACGCCCGCCTATATGTCGCCGGAACAAATTCGCGGCGACAAAGAACAGCTTGGCCCGACCAGCGATCTCTATTCACTTGGCATCGTGTTGTACGAAATGTTGACCGGGCGCGTACCTTTCGTTGCAGACACGCCACTGGCGGTGTTGTACAAACACTTGCACGACCCCATTCCACTGCCACGCACCCTTGCGCCGACCTTGCCCGAAGCCACTGAACGGGTGCTCCTCAAGGCGTTGGCCAAAGACCCCACAGATCGCTATCCCGATGGACAAAGCTTGACTCAGGCTCTGCAAGCCAGCTTTTCCACGCCTACACTACCCCTACCGACTCCCCGACGGACACGAACGCGCCCGGTCTGGCTCATTCCGGTTATCATTGTTGCAATGTTGGCGACGGTCATTTACGGTGTTTTGGCGTGGCGCACCGAACAGTCGCGCTTCTTACAGCCGCAACAACCAGCGACGCAGACTATGGCTGTCTCTGATGCGACAGCCACCTTCACCGCTGTTGCAGCTACCGCGATCCCCACTGCGACTTCCACGACGACGGCCATGTTCCCCACTCCCACCGCCACACCACGGCCACAGGCCACCCCCTGGGGGACAACCGCTACTTCTGCAACATTGATCACTGTGGTGCAGCAGTTCGCGGCCCCCGGTTACCGTGCCGAAGGTCTCACGTGGGATGGTACGCATCTGTGGGTTGCGGATAATTCGGGGACGATCTTCCAGGTAGATGCTGCCGGTCGAACACTCGGCGCTTTCGCAGCGCCAGAAGTGACCCCGCAGGGCTTGGTCTGGGATGGCACAAGTTTCTGGGTCTTCACCACCAATTATGGCCGCATTTACCAGTTCCAAATCGAGGGTACAGAGACGCGCACGTTGGGCTCCTTTGAGACCCCGGCGCGCGTTTTTGGTGGCGACATCAGCCAGGAGCTGGCCTGGGATGGCACGCATTTGTGGTACGCCAACCAGTTCAACGTCTACCAGTTGGATACGTCCGGCAACACCCTCTGCACCTTCGCCTTCGCGCAGAATGTGGCCGGCCTGGAATGGGACGGCGAACGTCTTTGGCTAGCGTACGGAGGGTGGCCGGCGCTTTCAACCCTCGCGGTGGTCGATGCGACAGGAAACGTGATGATGACCTTTTCTGCTCCGGTTCACGGGATTCTGGCGCTGGCGTGGGGTGACAATACGTTGTGGGCATTGGGGCGCGAGTTACACGGGACTGCGATCCAAATTTACCAACTGGACGTATCCCGTGCATATGCAACCCTCACTCAGATTTCTGATTCATCCTGGCAAGCCGAGGCGCAAGCCGTGCGTAGGGCGTCTACCTTGCGCGCTTACACTGCCACGCCAAGCGATACCAAAGCCCCGCACGTGGCCGAAGCCGGGACAGTATTTCTGGTGGTTGATTTGGGGCTACGTGGCTCAGAAAAGGGCGTACTCCTGAACCTGGAGGATGTACGAGTGACGGATAACCAGGGGCGCGCTTATCCCGTGATGGGAATGGCCTTGTCGTCGGACGACGGTTTTGCCCTTGGTGAAACCAGCGGCATGATCCATATGCTAAACCTTGATCCACCCGCGCTGGACATCCAATTCACGATTGTGCAAAGCGGAGTGTGGGGATCCGAGACCATTGAGGGAAACATGCTGGTCAATGCTCCCAGCGGTGCGTGGCCGGTGGTGCAACTTGTCTTTGTCGTGCCTGAAGATGCTGGCGGATTGCAGCTAGCTGGTCTTGGAACGGGGACCGATTTGGTCATTCCTTGACATTCGACAAGGGTGATAGGCAATGCATCGTCCGCGAATTTGTTTTGTCGCTTCGTCAATCTGTGCTACACTCCTCATAGCTCATATCCAGCGAGGTCAGCCAGCGATGAGCGTCAAGATTGTCCTGACTGGACATCCCAAAGACTTACATATCCATAGGGCATCGTTACCTGCCGCACCGTAGCCGGCCCGGTGTCTAGCACCGCGCCCAAAGGCTTGCCGCTGTTCAAGGTCGTGACTTACAACGACCAGTGCAGCGAACGGCAATACAACCAGGGCGTGCGCACGCCGACGATTACTCCGATCAATCATCGAGGGTGGCCGGGAACCGCGCCTCGGCGACCACGGCAAACCTTATTTTGCCGTGGTCGCTACGTCAATGGTGAACCAGCCTGCGCAGAACGAGAAGAAGTTGCCGCAACTCCGTGACCAATTCGCGCAGGCCGAGGAGGTTACGCTGCCGCCTGTGCCGCCCACGGGGGAGATTCTCCCCAAGCGCAGGCCGCGCAAGCACAGTGGACGGCGCTGAAAGACGGCCTGTTGAAGTTCCTGGACAAGCACCCGGAGTTTCAGGGGCGGAGTTTGGTGTGAAGAAAGACGATTTTCTGCTGCGCCTGCGCTTGGGAGAGAACCGTGGCTGAGCCGTTTTGGGAGACCAACTTGATCTACCGCGTGGTCATTGGCAGCCAGGCGTATGGCCTGGCGAACGCTGACAGTGACCTGGACACCTGCGGCGTCTGTATCCCGCCGCGCTGGTATCTCTTGGGGCTGACGCCGTTCGAGCAACACGTGGCGCACGGGGCGGAGCGCGACACGGTGGTGTATGCGCTGGTCAAGTTCGCGCGGCTGGCGTTGGAGTGTAACCCGAACATCATCGAAGCGCTATACGTCGAACCACGCCATATCTTGCACTGTGACAGCTATGGCGAACGCTTGCGCGCGCAGCGGCATCTGTTCCTCACCCGCAAGGCCGGGCAAACCTTTTCCGGCTATGCGATCAGCCAGTTGCGGCGCCTGGAACGGCATCATCGTTGGCTGGAGAATCCGCCGGATCACCAACCCACCCAGGAAGAATACGGGGGACGCAACATTGACGGGCGCTACAAGTTCCCAGATCACGATGCGGAGAAGGCGTATCGCAGTGCGCTCAAGCATTGGAATCACTACCAGGCGTGGCGGCGAGAACGCAACCCGGCGCGGGCTGAACTGGAAGCACGCTATGGCTACGACACCAAGCACGCGATGCACTTGTTGCGGTTGCTACGCATGGGAATGGAAATTCTGGAAACCGGGGAAGTCCACGTCTATCGCCCTGACCGTGAGTGGTTGTTAGCCGTGCGGAATGGGCTGTTGCAGTACGAGGAACTGTTGGCGCTTGCGGCGGAGTACGAGGCGCGGCTGGCAACATTGGAGGCGACTTCGACACTGCCGGAAACGCCGGATGTGGCGCAGGTGGAAGAGTTGGTGATGGCGTTGCAAACGGAGTGGTTAGGGGCAAGGGGGGAATTGTAAAAACTGGAGAGTAGGGATTGCGAATAGCTTTAGCTTTGTTGATTACTGCGCATCTTCACATAATACTACCCACAGGCGGCCATTTCGCTCACTGCTTAGGGGATCAACAGCCAGATGTTTTGGCGTTAGATTAGCCGCAAGATTTATCGAATTAGGCATCTAGTCTTGAAAAGCGAGGAGACTACCGGGATGGCCAACCTTTTGGATGCGCGCTTATTACGGCATACATACGATCCTGTTCACCAAGAGACCTCGCTTCGGCGTCCAGTTTTTGGGGTTACTTCACCCCGCAGTCTTGGTACAATTCCCGTAGAAGTTGTTCTGCGACTGATTGCCCGCGTTCGGTTAGCACACCGGCACTATCGGCAAGCCATTGTTGCTTGTATGCCATTTTGAAATGAGGGACATGCAAACCCTTGTGGGAGTTACCACAAGGGGAGGTAAGCTTAATCTCAATGTCGTTTGTGGCCAGGCTCACGATTTCCCCGGTTACTGTTTGCCCATCAATTATCAAAGTTATCGGAAGACCAGATAGTACAATTTCGGGCGAGATATGTGGCGCAATTGCTTTCAAGAAGTCACGGGCTTCTTCTGCACTTACCTCAACGTAAGGGCTATCGCCACCTATACCAGAAGCTGCCAGCAAACCAGGGTTGTCAACCCATTTCCCAGAAATGGGATCGTAACGCTCTAAAGTTACCCAGTCTTTAGAAGCACGGTGCAGAGATTGCGGCTTTTGTCTCTCATCGGCTTCGTCCTGAACAGACATTGATATATAGTATCTGTATTTCATCTTAGCTACTCTCCCTAATATGCTCAATGACGTTTTGTAGTTTTTTCGACACTCGCCATCACGTCAAACCAGTAAATCCACTTTGGAATAACCCGGGATTGTTCTTTCAAAATGTGAATGACGGGTTAATCGAAGCGGAATTGTGTAAGCTCCTCCCTGCAGTCAATGTTATGCAGAAACTCCGAAAAGGCAAATTGCACATTGTGATTGACCGGTCTATACTGGGCTATGCATAGCCGCCTGGTGTAGACCAGGCATCGTCACCCGGTCAGGACCAGGCATAGCCGCCCAGAGTAGGCCACCTGTGATCGTTCGATGTGGGTTATGGATAGTCGCCCGGTGTGGCCCACTCAACCCGCACACGAGTGGCCCACATCACCCGACTATGGGTGACCCATCACGGACGGCATTTGACAGAGGGAAATAAGTAAACTACAGAGGTACCACTATGAAGAATACAAACGCTGAAGACGAATCCTGTTTACCACCTACAGATGGAACTGTGTCACCGGAGTTGACTACCGAAGATAAGAAACTCAGCCCAGAGGCTCAGAAGGCTCTAGGCAATATCTATGAGCTTCTATTGAAGCTGGCAGCAACAGGGCAAATCAAAAAATAGACTTGTCAACCTATACGCTCTGGTGATTACCCACGTGTTGCATGACGCACCGATTTCATTTACCGCAGAGGTCATAAAGTGCGCAGAGAAAGTTTTTTACATATCTCTGCGGTCTCAGCATGCTCTGCGTTGAGATATGGGTAATCACCAAGGGATTCCACAGTAAGTCCAGAGGATAAAAACCAACCCAAACGCGCGTGAAAGCGCAACCCAAAAAACGACACCTCCTGTAGAGTAGAGTTGATTCCAATCACTCACCACAGGAGGTGTCGTATGTGTAGTATAACCGAAAATGACCCCAGTAAAGGCGGGGACTTCGCCTGCGCGCAAAGCGGCTGCCGGGCGTGTCAGGACGCGCTGGTGCGCGCCCACAGTGGCTTGATCCACACCCTCTTACGGCAGGTGGCCCACACGGGCGTGCCCTACGCGGAGTTGGTGCAAGCGGGGCGGCTGGCCCTGTGGCGAGCCGCGTTGCACTTCGACCCCCAGCGTGGGGTGCAGTTCACGACTTACGCGGGCGTGGCGGTGGAACGCGCGCTGTGGGCGACGGCGCACGCGGGGCAGCGGGCGTCAGCCTTGGCCGAGCCGGTCATGGCAGCGCCGGAGTCCGGGACCCCACTGAGCCAATTACTCGCGGTGCGGAGTGCCGTGCAGGCGGCAGTGGCGCAGTTGCCCACCCGCTTGCAGGCCGTGGTGCGCGCGCTGTATGGGCTGGACGGGCAAAAGCCGTGTACGCAGGTGGCGTTAGGGCGCGCCTGGGGCGTGAGCAACGAACGCATCCGCCAGTTGCACGTGCAAGCCTTGGTCATCTTGCGGCAGCCGGGACTGAGCGCCGACCTGTACGCGCTGTGTGCGCAGGACGGACGCACGGCCTATCTACAAGCCTTACGCCACAATCGTACCTGGCAACGGCGGCAACGGCGGCGGCGGCGATGAGCACGCATCGCCAGTCTGCTGGCGCGTGGATTCCACCGAGTACGCCCTACGCCCCCTTGGAAGTCCCCGCGAGCCCGTTTGCGGCGCTGGAAAGCCTGCCGCGCGCACAATGCGAGACCCTGCGCGTGCTTCCGGCCGCGGAACGGCGCTTGTACGTCCCGCACTTCGTAGAAGTCTTCCAGTGGAGCGCGCTGCACGCGCATCTCCCCCTGCGCCTGGCGCCGCTGCCGGACGTGCCCGCGTGGCCGGGACGGCGCTGTCGCTCCTACTACCAGTGGCTGCCCCCCGAGGCCACGCTGACGGCGCAGGATTGGGCGGGCTTGGACGATTTCGACCTGATCCTGCGCCTCTTCGACTTCAGCGCCTGGCGGCCCCTCTTCGCCCAACGGCTGCGCAGTCACCTCGGCCCCCCGCCCTTCGATCCGCTCAGCATCGGCCTGGGCATCCTCTTG
Source organism: Chloroflexota bacterium (assembly GCA_019873725.1). Classification (GTDB taxonomy): domain Bacteria; phylum Chloroflexota; class Anaerolineae; order B4-G1; family SLSP01; genus DSWT01. Next base: position 46,284 of record JAIOAS010000004.1, read on the forward strand.
GCGCGCGCCAAGCAATGGAGTTGGCCGCAATTGGCGCAAGAACTGCGCTCCGCGGAACGGGGCCAGGGTTATTGTCGGCGCTTGGGAATCCAACTGGACGACATCCCTAGCGAAGCCACCTTCCGCGATGTAGCCCAGGCCACGCCGGAGGAAGTCTTCCGCCAATGCGAACAGAGCCTGGTGACGGCCTTCCTCGCTTACCAACTCATCCCTGACCACAGCACCTTCCCTGACGAATCCGCAGCACGCGGCGTCAGCATCGCCCTCGACAGCCAACTGGTGTACGCCCGTTCGCGCATGCGCTGCCACCACCAGAATGCGCAGTGCTTCAAACCGCGCGCCATCCGCACCTGTGCCGCGCAAGCTGCCGATCACACGGGCTGCGACTGCACCAGCGAGGCTTGTCGTGCGCACTGCCGCTATGCCACCGCCCGCGACCCCGAGGCCACCTACGTCTACTACGCCGGCAGTAATCAGCCCCGCGCCGACGATGATGAGGCCTCTGCCCCCCACAACACCACCAAAGGCAAGCATTACTTTGGCTACAAGAGCAAGGCCTTCAACGTGGTAGATGATCGTCTCTTTACCCTGTGGCCCCTCAGCGGCCCCTTCGTCACTGCCAACCGCAACGACCATCTGCAGACACTTTCCGGCTTCGCCGACCTACGCGCCCGCTATCCCCAACTGCAGATTGGCGAAGTCCTCGGCGATGCTGGTGAAGGTTATGACGACATCCTGCGCTACGTCTACCAGGACCTGCACGCCTTGCGCACGATTGAAATTCGGCACCACCAGCTGGACCAGGAGGCCGCGGCGTGCTTACAACGCGGCTACGACGGAGACGGCATCCCCCTGTGTCCACACGGCTATCGCTTGCGCGGCAACGGCCACAACTACACCACCCGGCAAACCAAGTGGGTCTGTCACCAACGTTGCCTGCTACATCCCCAACCCGACGTGCATCCGCAACCGCCCGACATCCGCCCCGCCTGTCCCTGGCGCACCCCTGAGCACAGCCTGGGCATGACCGTTACCGTGGGACTGACTTTGCCGGACGGCTCGTTACGCCTGGCCCGGGACCACGACATCACTGGCCCCACCTGGGAGCGGCGTCACGGACGCCAATCCTATGCCGAAAGCCGCAACGCCGTGCAGACCCGCCTGGGATTGAAGCGCACCCCGTGGTTTGGCTTGGCCAACGCCGCCAAAGCCTCGCTCCTCGGCGACATCCTCACCCTCCTGGCCACCGTCGCCCGCTTCGTCCGCGAGGCCTCCCGCGCCGCCCCGCGGATGACCTGACCTGCGCCGTAGGCGCAGGCTGACGCGCGGCCAGCGGACTGGCCGCGCCGTTGCCGCGTGCCTGCCGCCTGATTTCCAGTCCGCGCTGCGTTCTGGAGGAAGTCATTTATCCCCAAAACTGACCGCCACTGCGCCGCAAAACTGCGCGGGCCCGCGCTAACTTCTCCCCGCGCCAGACTTACTGTGCTTCCTACCTCGCTCACCCCCGCTTTACTGTGCCCACGACTGCTTTTCGACCGTCCCCAACCCCCAAAAACTCGCTCAACCCAAACTTTACGCCCACCGCAGCCTGTTTCCCTCGCAAATCGGCGGGTCTTTACTGTGGAATCCCACCAACGAATCCCCCTTGAAATTCAAGGCATGAATATGGTATAATAGATATACACCTGGATACCGCATCATCATCCAGGCGCGAAAAGTCCGGGGCTTCGGCTCCAAACCGCAGGAACCTCCAAGCCTGCGGCGCTCTGACCAGGTAACACCGCACTCTGACCAGGTAACACCGCACAGAGAATGAAAGGGGAGGACACGGGGACTGTCCCGCGTCCTCCCCTTTTTCGTTTTCTTGGACAGGATTGACAGGATGCACAGGATTTCTCTATCCTGGAAATCCTGTGAATCCTGTCCAAAACATATATTCATAGACAGAAAGGGGAAGAAACACACAATGCCATATTTGATCCTGACCTTACATATCCTGGCCCTCGTCCTGGCTCCCGGCGCACTACGCTGGGCCTTGGCCCCGATGTGGGGCGCGGCAGCGGCGCTGGCCTACTTCAAGCCCGATGACCGGGCGGCGACCACGAACTACATCTACTTCTTCCTCGCGGGCAACGCCGGTCTGCTCTTTGCCTACCGCATCGCCGCGTTGCTAGTCAGCGGGACACCGGAGCCAGGGGCGACGACGCTCTACGGCATCTCGGTGTGGCTGCTGGGCTTTGCCGTGATGTCGGCCATCGGCTTCTACGCCTATGTTCTGCGCTTCCTGTTCTGGGATCGCAGCACGCCGTTCTTCGGCGGACGGATGACGACGCGCGACGTATTGCGGCAGGTGAAAAGGCAGTAGACGGAATACGGTAGACGGTAGACAGGGGGGACTATCCCCGTCTACCGTCTACGGTCTACCGTCTACCACATCAAGGAGAACCTATGAACAACACAAACACCGCCAACAACACCTTCTCAATGACCCTCACCCCTGACGGCGCATCCTTGCACGCCTACGCCTGGGCCTTGCCCCACGGCTGGCGGGCATGGTCGCCGCACGCGCTGCGTATCCTGCGTAAGCCCTACCGCCACGCGCGGACGCACCTGGAACTCACCGATGACGTGGTAAGCAGCCTGTACGACCCGCAAGGCGCGCGCAACATGGCTGCCGCCTTTGGCCTGGCCAACGTGCCGGAATTGGGCCTTGTCCAGGTCTACGGTGGGCTGGCAATGGGCAAGACCCAGGAACAGGCCGTGCAAGCTGCGGCCCTGAACTCGGCGCGCCTGGTTGCGGCGCTGCAAGGGCGCTTCCGGCAGTCGCGCTTTACCTTGCTATCCGCCGATGAAGCCTCGGCCTTGTACAATCACTTGTGGGCTTGTCGCCACACCGCTTCCCTGATTGGCCAAATGGTGCCGCGCATCGCACCCGGAATGGGATCCAGCCACGGCATCAACCAACTGGTCACCACCGACGCGCAAGAGCAGCTCGAAGTCATCGCCGCCGCGCTGGCCGGGGAACCGTTCGCCGTCTTGACCCTGGCGCATCCCTTACACGCGCTGGACATCCGGCGGATGTTGACTGACACTGCCCAAGCCCTGAGCTACTTCGCCTCCAAGGTGAAACAGAGCGAGTCGGCTAACGTGAGTGCGGTGCTGCCCCTGTTCCTCAACCCGGTGGCGGTCTTCAGCGAGCAGACGCATCGTGCGACGCAGGTGACGCGGGCCGATCAACGCCTGCGCACCGAGCAGAACGCCCATCGCCTGGCCGCCGGGCAGTCCGATGCGGTCAGCGCCTACCGCCGTGAAACTGCGAGCCGCGAGGCGCACCAGGGACAGGAGAACACCGGCTACTACGAGAAACAGCACGTGCGTGAAGATGTGCGCGAACACGAGGAAGCGCAGGTCAACCTGGAACGCGACTATGCCGACAACTACAGCCTGTCCCGGTCGTACAGCGGCAGCGAGGCCGGCGTGATGCAGACCCAGGGCGCACGCGATGCCACCCAGCAGGGCAACCGCCAGCAGCACACCGACGAGACCGGCCAGTTGCACAGCGTCGAGAGCATCGATGAGCGCGTCAGCGGCGTGCGCTCCGGGGCAGGCAGCCGGTCTAGCGTGGAAGCCTTCAGCGTCGGAGAACGCTACACCGGTGGCAGCAGCCGGACCTGGGAAGGGGGCTACAACGAACAGACCGAGCGGTCGTTCAGCGGCGCGGGCAACGAACACACCCAAGGCGGCTACCAACAGGCCGAAATCGGCGTCAGCAACGAGGCGAGCAGCGAGGGCTTTGTGCGCAACACCGAAAGCGATGTACACGGCGATGGGGCGCAGATGCAGACCTACGCTGAACAAGGCGTCGAAGGCAGCCTTTCCCCGCGCATCTTCGGCATCGGCGGCGGCGAGACGATGGAAGCCGGGGAGCGGGGCAATATGTACGAGTCCCGCGATCACGAATTGGCCAATGTCACCGGTAGCCTGGACACCGACCGCGGCAGCCAGCAAAGCGCGCTCACGGGCGGAATCCAACAGGCCAACAACGCCTACAAGCGCAGCGGCAACCAGCAAGAGGCGCTGGGCCAGACCTGGCAGGGTAACGAGACGGTGCAGACCGCGGAGTGGCGCAGCGGCGGCGGGGTGCGGTCGAGTCAGATGACCTATGGCTACAGCGAAGCCTACCAGGACGCCAGCCATACCGACCGCGCAGCGCAGCGCGCCTGGGAGAGCGCCGTGGATCAGGACGCCGCCTGGCAGCAGGCCACCCGCGACGGCTATCAAGGGGTGGAACACTTCGCCCGCACCTTTGGCGGCAGCTATGCCGAGACCGGGCAGCGCAGCGGGCATCTCTCGCAGCAGGATACCATCATCGCCGACCGCGCGCTACAACGCGAGTCCGACCGGGTGGTCAACGGCTTCCGCAGCGAGACGTTTGACGGCTACCGCAATTCACAAGAGCAGACCAGCGGGGCTGAAGCCCGGCAAGAGGCGATGATCGGTGAGGGGCGCGAGTACGTGCAAGCCCAGGCCGCCGAACAGGTCGGGGCGACGCTGGCGAACGTGGGGCGTACCCAGGTGACGACACGGGGCGTGATGGGGCCGTCCGGCGGTTCCCTTGTAGCGGGCCTGGCCTTCGCCCGGCAGATCGTGGACACGCAGCGTGACTTGGTGGCGCAGTTGCTCGACCAGCAGGTGCGCCGCTTGAGCGCCGGGCTGGACACCGGGCTGTTCCTGACGCAGGTGACGCTGCTGGCCCCCGACGAGGCCCGGTTAGAACGCCTGGCTGCCGCGTCCATTGCGGCGATGCGCGAGGAGAACGTCGTCGTGCCCGTCGCCGCGCGCGCAGGGGACGAGACGCTGTGGCAACGGGCGATCACGTTGGACTTCGATGCCCGCACGGAAGACGCTGGGCCATTTGATACCTTGCGCCACGCCCAAACCCTGACGGCCAACGAATTAGCGGCGCTCGTGCATCCAATCCGCATCTCGGACGGCACGATCTCGGCCTCGCTGGATGCCTGGCCGGAAGACCTGTCGCACCGTCGCACGCAAGGGGAAATCGCGCTAGGTCTGGTGCTGGACGTCAATCTGCAGCCGGATCCCAATAATGTCCACCGCTTCCGCGCTGACGAACTGATGCACACCGTCATCGTTGGGGATTCTGGCTCCGGCAAATCCAACTCCGCGCTGTGGTTTGTCTCGCAAGTGGTGAATACAGTGCGACAAGATGAACACGGTATTCCGATCCCTGCCCCCATCATCGGGCCGGTACGGACCGGCGCGGCAGGTGGGACGCCGCGCATCGGGGTGACGGTCTTCGATCCAACGGGGGAATGGCGTAAGTTGGGTAAATTGGTTCCGGCCCGCGACTTTCAGTTCTACTCGTTGACCGATCCAGGGGAATATCCATTGCAGTTCAACCCGTTACGCATCCCCAGCCCGTACCTGCACCCGGCGAAGTGGGCGGCGGCATTTGCCAAACACTGGCTGCTGGCCTATCCCGCCGGGGCGACCGGTTTCCACCAGCTCAAGGGCGCGGTGCTGGACGCTTACCGCGCGGCGGGCGTCATCGAGGAGGACGGCAGGGTGTACCTGGAACGTTCGGCGAACTTGTGTATGAAGGACTTACACACCGCCCTGGTCGCACGCTACAAGGTACTCAGCGAAGAACGCAGCGACACCATCACGGCGGGCGTAGTCAAGCGCATCATCGACAAGGTGGAAGAGTTCTTGCCGAAGGGGGTGTACTGTAGCGCCTTCGGGCAACCAGGGGGCACGACGGTCGCCGAGTGGACAGCCCCGGACAAGGCGACGGTCATCACGGGCAAATTCGGCGATGACGGGCCGCTGAAGCAGTTCATCATTGGCCTGATGGTGTCCGGCATCTACCAACATGCAGACGAACGCTATGAGCATTACTTACGTCAAGGGCAACCCATTCCGCAGCATCTCCTGTTCGTCGAAGAAGCGCACGTGGTGATGCGCTCGGACGCCTCGACCCAAACGGAGATCGCCCAGGCTATCGGCGAGGACGCGGGGCTGTGGAACAACATCACCGACCGGGGCCGTAAGTTGGGGCTGTACCTGTGGACATCGGCGCAGCATTGGGAGCCGCTGCCGTCTGGTGTCGTCACGTCCAGTAGCATTGCCATTATTCAGAAGGTGAGCACGGTGAAGGACGCCGAAATCGCGGTGTCGAAGGCCGGGCGCTTGCCGGGGAAGACCAGCCTTGACGACTACTCCAAGTGGACGCTGAGTGTGCTCAATATGCCCACGGGGGTCGGCTATGTGCGGCGTACACGCAAGACGTTGAGCCAGGAAAGCGAAATGGAGATTTTCCCGGTACAATTTGTGGACATTTCGGGGATCGTCCCGCCTGCGGATGCGGAGTTGGAGTGGATTGTGGGAGGAGGGTAAACGGATTTTTCGCCAGTGTTGCTGATCATCATTCAGCAACGCAGGCGACGACAATTACACTGTGCTGAGATCAGAACCACCCTCGGTAGCAGGCGTGTCAGCATTGAGCGCCTGCTCCAACAGCGCGAACACCGGTTCCAAACCCTCAATACCGGCAGCGCGGATGAGTTCCAGGTCACGGAAGGCATCACGCACAACGCCGGGGGCAGAGGTGATGTCCAGCGCGTGGCGATACTCAGTCAACGCAGGGGCAAGGAGATCATCACGTTGGGCAACATCAATCCAGCGTGGATCAAGTATGGCCTGGCAAGTTAGTGCGGTAGCCAACGCATAACTCGGGATATAAAGCATGGGCGCTTCTTCCAATTTCAATTTACATCGAGTAATTGATCGAGTAAACGCTTCTTCAGCGAGTGAGAAAGACTGTAGATACAGAAATGCGACACCTAGCATCAATGCGGCTTGGAAATCAGTCTCTGGGAACTCCATCTGCAATGCTTGGGTACAATAGTCTCGAGCCTGAGCGGGCTCTCCAATCCTTAGCATTGTCTTTCCTAACTGAAGTAATTGATAACTCTCATTCCAACGACCACCGATCTCGTGAGCGATTCCTAGACCTTCACGATGACATTCTATTGCTTCTTGCCAGCGCCCCAAATCTTGATAGGTCTGCCCTAAATAGCCAAGGTTCACAGCTTGATTTACGCGCAGATCAATTTCGCGGGCTATTTTTAGTGCTCGTGCGTAACTTTCCACAGCGCGTTCAGGTTGATCGAGAGCGTTGTATATATGGCCGAGACGAGTCAGATTGACGGACTCTTCCCAATCATCGTTGTTTTGCTGTGCAGTAGCGAGAGACTTTTCCACTATCATAGCAGCAAGCTCGAATTGTCCAAACGCAAGATAAAACCAGCTCAGACTTCCTGCTCGAGTCATCTTAAGTGTTGTGTCACCCAGCGCATATGTAAGTTTTAGCGAATCTTCGAAACATTGCATAGCGCGCTGGGTTTGGCCCTGATCTCGATAAGCAAATCCGAGTTGATAAAGTGCTTCACACGCATTACGGCGGTCTTTGTTATCTTGCGCAAGCTTGACTGTTAGTTCAAGATATTCAATCGCTTGCTCCGTTTGTCCTAAAACGCGCGACACTCGCCCCAAACCAACTAAGTTGGCAATTTGCATCTCCGGCGTCATCGGATGACCAACGAGACGTTTTCTTAATTCGGATAACCACTGGCAATGTCCCCAAAGGTATAAGTAGCGGTAGTCAATGCACTCAAGCACTCTAGCGACCGCATCAAAGTCACCTGCCTGAATTCGATGGCTAATTTCGTTCAATTGCGGTTCCAGATCTTTTAGCGATATCCAGGCACTTTCTGGCTTACGGATGCTGACATAATATTCCGCTGCTCGCAGTTCCACGTTGCGACGATTGTAGGAGGTGACGTTATCCATTCAATGCCCCTTCCAGAAGTTCAAACACTGGTTCCAGACCTTCAACACCGGCGGCACGGATCAGTTCAAGGTCACGCAGCGCCTCACGCACTACGCCTAGTGCAGTAGTAATATCGAGAGCGCGACGGTATTCGGTCAAAGTAGGGAGAAGGAGAACCGAACTTTGTGTAGCAGCAGACCAATGTGAGTCACAAACGGCTTGACCGATTCGCGCAGCCGCAAGTGTATATTGCGCATCATACAAGTCTGTGGTAAGCTGTAATCGCCTCTGGCAATAATCTATCGCACGTTCGAATTGTTCAATTGCTGGTTGGTGTTGACAGAGACGTGCTATCCCCAAAGCTAGTACAGCCTGGTAATTGGTTTCGGTAACATTGAAATCGCACGCTTTTTCAAAACAGTGTTCCGCTGTGGCAAATTCACCAATGCTTAACCATATTCTCCCACATTCCCACCAACGGTAACTTGCTATACGAGGATCATTGAGTACCTCGGCCAGAGCCAACGCCTCACGAACTAGAACGAGGGCTTGCTCGGAACGTTGCTGGATTGCATAGAGTGACCCCAAAAAACCCAACCAGACGCATATTCGCCGCCGATCTTGTAGGGATCGAGCAATCTGCAAAGCTATTTCACAACAATGGAGCGCATCCTCTAGGCGTCCCAATCTGCAGTAGGTAATGCCTAGACGGCCAGTTTGTACACCTTCTTCCAGACGATTATCAATGCGCCGTGCTATTGCTAGAGACTGTTGGTAACATTCCACCGCTGCATCAAATCGCCCAATACTGTTGTAGGCATGCCCCAAGTTACCAAGAATTTCGACTTCAGTGTCAGGAGTATTGTTTGCCTGGGCGAGTTGCAAGGCGGCTTGATCCATCGCGATAGCCCGATTGATCTGCCCAAGAGTACGATATGCCCGGCCTAGACGCAGTAGCTGAACACTCTCCATCTGGTGATCGCCTATTTGACGTGCCAGTGCCAGCGCCTGGTGGTAGAAGTCGAGCGATATGTCAACTTGGTTGCGTGAGTAATATGCCAGACCCAGACTGCTGTAATTCGTGAGTCGCAGATAGGGATCACTCAAGTGCCCGCTGAGTTGTTGGCGCAATGTTGTCAGAAGTTCCACGTGCCCCCAACGATACAAATATGCATAATCAATACTATCCAACAAGCGTGCAGCCACTTCGTAATCTATAGCCCGCACACGATGCACAAGTTCAGTCAATTGGGGCATCAAATCTTCAGTGGTCTGCCACTCACTTGGCGGTTTACGGATACTGGCATAGTAGTCCGCTGCGCGTAATTCAGCTTCGCGCTGAGTATAATTGGCTCGACTATTCACCTTGCTCCTGTTCTCCTTCTGGAATCCGCCGGTACACATACTCGCGATCCATCGGGTGCAAACTATACTCCCCCGTCGCCCGATTGAAGGTCACGAAGTAGCTGTTGACCAAACGCCGCAGGCTGGCGCGCACATCCAACGCCGGGAACCAGGGTTGCAGCAGAAAGGCAATCGCCGTAGCATCGACAGGACGGTTGAAGACCGCCAACGCTTCCATCACGCGACGTTCTTCTTCTCCCAAACGTTCATACCCGGCAGCGATCAAGCCTTCCATCACTTGTTCGCCAAACACGGTTTCATCGGCCAATAGCTCAGTCAACGTCAACGTCGGGTCCCGATCCAGGATGCCGGCCAGGACTTCCAGGGCGCGCGGGATGCCCTGCGTGAGCTGCGCAGCGCGACGCAGATCAGCTTCTGGCGCGTCACGCAATCCCAGGCGACCGTCGGGGTCGAAATCGCGCAGCAAAGCCATAGCATCATCTTCCGGCAGCCCTTCGCGTAGAGGGATGTGCCGCGCGCTTCGTACTGCCGCTGGCGCTACGGAGACTTGCTCCCGCGAGGTCGTAATCAATCGCGTCCCACCCGGTTGCAGCATACAGCGTTCTACGAAGAGCCGCAGTCCTTCCTCTTGAATGGCGTTGTCGTCATCCAACACATCTTCCAGGTTATCGAGCAAAATGACGTACACACCTTCTTGCAGTGTTTCCAGCAAATACTCCACCTTGGCGGCCAATGGCGTGTCGCGATCAGCCCACCGCGCGGCCAGGCGACTCGCTACGGGGTCGCCCAACATGCGGCCCACATCGGTGTAGAGGCGTTCCAGGCTCAGTCCCGTGCTTCGCGCACTCAGGTAGAGTATCCCGTCCACCACTTGCGCCGCTGTCTTGCCCTGTGCCCCGGATGCCGTTTCCACGGGTGCGTTTGTCAATATCGTTAGCTCGTCCGCCAGTTCGAGTAACCGGCGCTGGTTGGCGTCGCCATATTCCGTTTGTTCACTCAAAACGTGCAACAACAGCACCAGCGCATTCTCTGCGTGACCGGAAATGTCAGCCGTGTGGGCAAATAAGAAGGCAATCGTCCGCTGAATACGAGCAAAGACGCTATCGGCTTCGGGAATTTGGCTCTGCCAGGGAGCCAACCGCGCATCCACGAAGATAGCACGCAAGGCCGCGTCACTGTCGAATGCCCCACATGTCTGCAAAGCCGCACGTAGGCGACTGTAAAGCGCAGGGGGAATCCCAGCCGGTCGTTCACCAGGCACTGCTTCGGTAACGGGCGCGATCATCTCTTCCAGATCGGCCAGCACGTAACTGACCAACGCCGTCTTTCCCATACCTCCACGCCCTACCACACTGACCAAACGCACCGTGCCGTCGGTCAGATGCTCCCGCAATGCCAGGGCTTCGCGCACGCGATCCTTGAAAGTGTGCGTGACGTCCAGAGGGCGGACATTGACCACACGCTGTCGTTCGCGCCGCTCGCGGCGGTCGGCGTCATCCCAATCGCGCTTGGCACGCCACCAGGCCATATCCGCATCGAGCTGCGCCTGCGACCAGGCGGCAATGGCGGCATCCCAGGCCACATCAGGACGAATGGTTTTGCCGGCGTTCACCAATTCATAGACGCGATCTTCCTGGACAATGCGTTTGAGCAGCTCGCGTGCCTTGTGGCCTTGCTCTTGAGCCGGCAGTGCGTCGTAATCCAGGCCTAAGTCAAAGCAGAGCGTACTCAAGTCATCGGCGGTCATCTGTGCAGCCAGTACCTGGCGCAGCGGGCTGAGATGCTGGGTCAAACTTGGTGTGGTCATACGGTATTCTCCTGTAAGCTTGTAGGCGACGGCAAAGCGTCACCCGGTAAGGGTTGCCAATCAGCTATGGCCTGTTCTAACAAGACAAATGCCGGTTCTAGGCCGTCGATGCCGGCAGCACGGATGAGTTCCAGGTCACAAATAACATCTTTTACTACACCAGGTGCAGAACACATCTTTATTGCTTTTCGATACTCTTTTAATGATGGTATAAGTAGTTCGTGACGATTACATTGTGTTTTCCACTTTTCAGTGGCGACTACAAAACCCGCCAAAGCAGTGGCCAGTGAATAACGGGGACGGTATAAGGTCACGGCATTGCTTAACAATGACTTGCTCTGAGTGATTGCCTCGGCAAATACATTTTTAGCGTTTGGATCAGACTGATGTAACATCGTGATGCCTAACACTAAAGTCGCGTTGTACTGGATATCTGGGATATCAGACACTATGGCTGCGGTGCAGCAGCTAAAGGCTTCAGAGATAGCACCAATAGATAGCAAGGCTCTCCCCAGCATCGTTAATGCGTAGCTTACCGCACGTTCTTCGTGAATTCCTCGAGCGATTTCTAAAGAAACTTCATGACAGCGAATAGCCTGTCTGAAATCTCCTAGGCTCTGATGTGCTATACCAATACAATTATGCAATATACACTCACTACGACGGTTGCCTATTTTTTGATTTATCTTCATGGCTTCTTCATACAACTCGATCGCTTCCTCAAATTGCCCCAGAGCTTGATAGATCAGTCCCAAGCCATGTAGATTCAATACAGTATTACCAGAATCTTCCATTTCCCTTGCAATTGCCAAGCCATACCTATAAAACTTAGTTGCTTCTCCTATCTTCCCCAGTGTAAAATTAACAGAGCCAAGGTTTCCATATTGAGATGATTCTAATTGCTGATCGCCAATAACCCGTGAAATAGCAAGGGATTTCTTGTATGATAGCATTGCTAGTTTTATTTGCCCAAGGATTTGATAAGTCTTACCAAGAGAGTTATGCAAATGAGCCTCAAGATAGGGTACGTTGATTCCTTGCGCGATACTCAGTGCTTGTGTATATAACTGACTGGCATGTTCTATATGACCCATAGCATAATGAACGAATCCCAGATTGCTTAAGTTCATAGAACGTTGACCAGGGTCTATCAAGTATTTCTGGAGTTGCTGACGCATTTGTGCTAAGCGCTCATAATATCCCCAGGTGGAGAGGTAATTTCGATCAACCGATTCAAGAATTTCAAACGCTTCTTTGATGTTTTGGCTGCATAATCTATGTTCAAACTCTGCTAGTTGTGGGGTCAAGTCATCAATTGTCTTCCACTCATCTTTCGGCTTGCGGATACTGGCATAATACTGCGCGGCACGCAGTTCCAGGGATCGGCAGGTGTAGGAGCTAACGTTGTTCATGCAATGCTCCTTCCAGGAGTTCAAAGGCCGGTTGAAGTGCGCCCATAAAACTGGACACCAAAACGAAGTTTCTTAGTGAATATGCTCGGCAGCATCCGTCGCGTTCGCATAAAATTGTGCCTCAAATTCCACTGGGGTCAAGT